>CAISYL010000167.1 GCA_903889655.1 uncultured Alphaproteobacteria bacterium
ACCGCGACCGCAAGGCCGATCGCCGTCATGATCAGCGCCTCGCCGACCGGACCCGCGACCTTGTCGATCGAGGCCTGGCCCGCGACGCCGATCGCGATCAGCGCGTGATAGATGCCCCACACCGTGCCGAAGAGACCGACGAAGGGCGCCGTCGAACCCACCGTCGCGAGGAACGCGAGGCCGCCCTGCAGATTGGCCGCCACCCCGTCGATGGCGCGGTTCAGGGCGTTGCTGGTCCAGTCGAGAAGGCTCACCTGCGCGCCGAGGCCGCGGCCATGCTGCTCCGCCGCCGCGAGGCCTTCTTCGGCCACCGCGCGGAAGGGCGAGTTCTTGGCCAGGCCCTCGGTCGCTTCCTTCAGGCCCGGCGTCTGCGCAAAGCGCTTCTGCGCCGCGCGGCCCTGCGCGAAGAGGCCGCGCTGTTCCCAGAGCTTGGTGAAGAGGATGTACCAGCTGCCCATCGACATGATGGCGAGGATCAGCAGCGTCGCCCGGGCGACCAGATCGCCCTGGCCCCACAGCGCCGAAAGACCATAAGGGTTCGCTTCCGGACCCGCTGCGCTCTCGGCCATCGGGCCTTCCGCGGCCGGCGCAGCCCCGGGGGCAGCTTCCGTGCCGGGGGCGACCGGCGCCGCCGGAGTACCGGGCGCGCCGGGTGTCGCCGGGGTGGCTTCCGGACCCGACGCGGCAGGCGCCGCTGCCGTTGCCGGGGCAGCGGCCGGCGCCGTGTCCTCGGCCCGAACCGGCGCCGACAGCGCAAGGCTCAGCGCCACCAGGCCGCCGGCCGCCATAACCGCCAGCGTGCGCAGACCCGTTCCAAAGCGCGCCTCGTTCACACGGCGCGTCATCACTCTCATCGTCATGGGAAACTCCCCAACCTTTGTTCGACACCCCCCGGTCCGGACTTCGTCCGCATCCCGGGACTTCGGCCCGCCCGACCGCCGGACGTACCGCCTTACCCCTGCCGGTATCCGACGCTGGCGCCGATACCGCTGTCAACCGGCGGAGCTCACACCGCGCCGGCCCGTCTTCGTCTCGAGCCTAGTTGATCTCGTCGATGCGGAAGGTCACCGGCTGCTGCACCCAGCCCGCGATCGCCGTCTTGCCGTCCATCGCCGGCAGGTAGCGGTAGGTCCGCACCGCAAACTTCACCGCCGACTGGTCGAGCTTCGAAAAGCCGCTCGATCTCACGACCCGCGCTTCCTGCACCGTGCCGTCGGCCCGCACATAGAGATTGAGCAACACCGTGCCCTCCTCGCCCATGCGCACAGAGGCGGGCGGATAGGGCGGCTGGCCGTTGGGATGCGCCGGGTCCGGCCGCGGCAGCAACATCGGCGCGGCAGGCGCCGACACCTTCGACTGCACTGCCTGAATCGCATGGCTCGGTGTCGGGGCCGGCGTGTTGATCGTGATCTCGGGCGGCGGAACAAAGGGCGGCGGCGGCGTGTCCAGCGCCGGCGGCGGCGGAGGCGGCGCCTCGTCCGGCTTCACCTCAGGCGGCGTGTCGATGATCTTCGCCACGATCGGGCCCTTCATCGCCTCCGCAACCTTCGCACCCAATCCGTTCGCCAAAGCCCAGATCAGTGCAAGATGCAGAACAACGACAAAACCGAAACCCAGAAACCGACCCGATCCACGACGCTCATCTAAATAGGACATCGACTTCTCAATACTCGTCAGAGTGAGCCCTGCGAGCCCCCCGGAGGAAACTCGCGAACACCGATTGCGTGTCATGCCAATACAAAAGGCAGGACACAGTAAAATGTCAGCGGCGTGAATATGCTCAGGAACCCTGGCGGACAGATTTCCGTCCAGAGCCGCTCACTCCCCGCTCGACCGCATTTCGACCTCCCCGTCGAATGATCGGCGCGGCTGTCTACCCTAGTGATATACTAGAGATTACCCCGCGATCAACAGTCTCGGAGAAATATACATAGCTGACTGTTTTGCGAGTCAAGCACGGAAATGAGAGAGGGAGATATTTGCGGAGGCGGCGCGAGCTAAAATGACGCTCTTTCACTCACGCGGCAGGTCCTCATCGTCGAACAGAATGCGTTCGGCGGCACCGTCGAGATCGTCATATTGCGACGATTTGAGGGACCATAAAAATCCGATCAGGCCGAGACAGCCTAGAAAGAGCGCCGCCGGCATCAGATAGACGAGGATGTTCATTCGTTCACCTCGCGGGCCGTCCGGCTGAGCCGCAACGAGTTCAGCGTCACCGTGATCGACGACGTGGACATCGCCACGGCGGCGATGAGCGGCGTCACGAAGCCCGCGAAGGCGAGCGGGATCGCAACGGCATTATAGGCGAGAGCCAGCGCGAAATTCTCAAAGACGAGGCGGCGCGATTTCCTCGCGACCTCGATCGCCTCGATCACCGCACCGAGCTTCGCACCCTGAAAGATGAAATCGGCGGCCGTCTGACTGACGTCCGATGCGTCGGCGGGCGACATGGACACATGCGCCACGCGGAGAGCCGGCGCATCGTTGAGGCCGTCGCCGACCATCAGAACCTTACGCCCCTGCGCCGCGAGTTCCTTCAGCCGCGCGATCTTTGCATCGGGACGGGCGCCTGCACGCCAGACCGCGATGCCGAGCGCGTCGGCCGCCGCACGCGCCGCCGGCTCACGATCGCCGGACAGAAGCTCGATCGCGAACCCGCGGATCTTCAGTTCCCGGATCGCCTCGACCGCATCGGGGCGCAGCTTGTCCATGAAACGGAAGCAGACGGGCTTGCCCGTTCCACGGCGCAACCAGAGTTCGGAGCCGCCATGCTGAATGGATGCGCCCTCGCCCACCTCGACCCATTCGCGATTGCCGAGACGGATCACTTCATCCCCCAGACGGCCTTCGAGACCATGCCCCGGTTCTTCGCGCAAATCGTCGAGAACGGGCAGCGGCTTCGCGCCGACGCTTTCGACCAGCGCGCGCGCCAGAGGATGACGGCTCGACCGCGCCAGCGCCGCCGCAATCGCGAGATCGGGCGTAGCGACAGGACTGTCGACCAGGCTCGGGCGGCCAAGTGTCAGCGTTCCGGTCTTGTCGAAAACGATCGTGTCCACTTCGGCGAGACGTTCGAGACCGTCGGCGGCCTTCAGTAGTATGCCGCGCTTGAGGAGACGGCCCGTCGCCACGACCTGCACCACCGGCACGGCAAGGCCGAGCGCGCAGGGACAGGTGACGATCAGAACCGCGATCGCATTGGTGAGCGCGGTCACGAAGCTCGATCCCATGGCGAGCCAGAAGAGAACGGTCGCGAGCGCCATGACATGCACGCTCGGCGCATAGATGCGCGCCGCGCGGTCGGCAATACGTACATAGGCTGAGCGTCCCTGCTCCGCCGCTTCCATCAGCCGGACGATTTCGGACAAGAGCGAATGTTCATCGCGCGCCGTCACCGTCACCTGCATCGGCGCCGTCAGATTGAGCGTGCCGGCAAACACATGCGCGCCGGGCCGCACGGGTTCCGGCAGGCTCTCGCCGGTAACGAGGCTCGTGTCGACATCGCTGATGCCGATGGCGACGACGCCGTCAGCGGGCATACGGGCCCCGGCGGCGACCGCCACGCGCATACCGGGCTCGAGCGCTTCAATCGGCATCGAACGCTGCGCGCCGTCCGCATCGACGACGGTTGCCGCCATGGCGCGGAGGCCGAGCAGATTCTGCGCCGCCGAGCAGGCGCGGTTACGCGCCTGGACGTCGAGATAGCGACCGATCAGCAGAAAGAAAAGGAGCGTGATGCTGGCGTCGAAATAGACATGCTCGGCATTGACGACCGTCTGGACGATGCTCATGCCGGTCGCAAGCGTGACCGCGAGCGAGATCGGCACATCCATGTTCATCTGGCGCTTGCGCAAGGCAGCATAGGCCGAGCGATAAAAGGGCTGCGCCGCATAGGCGATGGCCGGCAGCGCGATCAGTGCCGATATCCAGTAGAAGAGAGCCCGCGTCTCGGGCTCCATGTCGCTGACGAGGCCCGACCAGACCGAGACGGACAGCAGCATCACGTTGGCGGCGGCAAAGCCGGCGACGCCCATGGCGCGCAGCAGCTTGCGGCCTTCGCTTTCGTCGAGCATACCGATCAGCTTGGAATCGAAGGGAACGGCCTCGAAGCCGATGGAGGCGAGTTTCTCGACGATGGCGGCGGGCTGAAGCCGCGCGGGATCCCACTTCACCGCGACGCGCTTCGTCGAGAGGTTCGCGCGCGCGAAGGAGACGCCGTCGAGTTCGCCGAGCGCGCGTTCGATGCGCCGCATGCAGCCCGCGCAATGCATCGACTGAACCACGAGATCGAGCTTCGCCTGCCCGCCGCTCTCGTCGGCACGCACGAAGAGTCCCGGGTCGGCCCGGTGGACGGGTGCGCCTTGCGTATCGACAGCGGCTTCGCTCATCTCGAGCCTCTTCAAATATGCGACCCCGGCTCAGTGCGCCGGTTTGACGAAGGTGCGCGTCTCCTCGGCAAATTTTTCGTTGCCGGTGCCGCGCGCCGCAAGGCGAACGATCCAGTTGCCGTCGAAGCCAAGCTTGAAATCGGCCTCATAACGGCCGGGTGCCACTTCGTGCATCGCGGCCGATTGATCGGCGCCGATCATGACAGGCCGCCAGAACGTCGCCTTCACCGTGAGTCCTGTCAGCGGCAGGCCCGCGCGGTCGGTGAAGCGGGCGGCAAGATGCGTGACGCCGGCCGCGGTGACCGGCTCCGACAGATCCGCCTTCCAGCCCAAAGCCTTCTGCGCCTCCATCGCGGCGAGATCCTTGTTATAGGCGCGGCCACGCTGATAGGCGTCGTCGATCTCGATGCCGTCGAAGGTCGACAACGCCTTGAAGATGAAGAAGCCGTTGACCGCGAAGATCAGGCCGAAGCTGAGGATCATGCCGATCAGAAACCGGCGGCCGGTGACTTTCCCGAAGCGTTCGGTCGGATGATAGTCGGTGTCTTCAATGCTCATTGTGCCGGTCCTCTGAAAGTCGTCTCGTGAGCTTCTCGTCTCCCCGTTTCGTCGGTGACAACAAAGACGAGGCTCGCTTCTCCGCCGGCGAGGGCCGCCTGCCGGTCCTGCGGCAGGCTTACGAAGAAGCGCAGATTCTTGAGCGCGTCCGGTCCGATCCGGACTTCGGCCGGATTCGTCTCGTCGGTGGAGACGCCGGCCAGACGCGCGCCATCGAGACCGTCGATCGAGACATGGAAGACATGCGCAAGATGATCCTTGTTGATGATCTTGACATCATAGCCGTTCCTGATGCTGCCGTCGGATAACGTCACGAAAAGCGGATTGCGGTCCCTGAGGACGTTGATCTGCAGGGTTTCCCTGGTGGCGAGCGCGAAAATCATGATCGCCGAAACGACGACGAGCGCCACCGCATAGACGATGGTGCGGGGCCTTACGATGTTGTAGCGCTCCGGCTGCCCGGCGCGGCGACGGTCCCGGTTGCCCAGCGTGTCGTAGCCGATGAGGCCGCGCGGCCGCTCGACCTTGTCCATGATCTCGTCGCAGGCATCGATGCAAAGCGCGCACTGGATGCATTCGAGCTGCATGCCGTCGCGAATGTCGATGCCCATCGGGCAGGCGGCAACGCACTGACCGCAATCGATGCAGTCGCCGCGGCCTTCCCAGCTCGTGCCCTTCTTGTGGGGGCCGCGCTGCTCGCCGCGATCATCCTTGTAGCTGACGAGAAGCGATTCCTCGTCGAACATCGCGCCCTGGATGCGCGGCCAGGGGCACATATAGATGCAGACCTGCTCGCGGGCGATGCCGCCCAGCGTGTAGGTCGTCGCCGTGAAGAGGCCGATGAAGACATAGGCCGTCATGGGCGCGGAAAAAGTCACCAGCTGTTTTGCCAGCGTCGGCGCATCGGCGAAATAGAAGACCCAGGCGCCGCCGGTCAGGATCGCAATCAGAATCCAGACCGCGTGCTTGCCGGTCTTTCGGGCGAGCTTTGCGAGGCTGAAGCCTTCGCGGTCGAGACGGATGCGGGCGGAGCGGTCGCCTTCGAAGAGCCGCTCGACGAAAATGAAAAGATCGGTCCAGACCGTCTGCGGGCAGGTATAGCCGCACCAGACGCGCCCGGCGACGCTGGTCGCGAGGAAGAGGCCGAGCGCCGCCAGGATCAGCAGGCCGGTGATGTAATAGAATTCCTGCGGCCAGATTTCGAGAAAGAAGAAATAAAAGCGGCGCGCCGGGAAATCGAGCAGCACGGCCTGATCGGGCATGCCGGGGCCGCGGTTCCAGCGGAAGAAGGGAGTCACATAATAGATCGTCAGGGTCAATGCCATGACGAGCCACTTGATGCGGCGGAATGTGCCGTGGACGAGCTTCGGTTGAACCTTGATCCGGCTCTGATAGAGCGGCCGGTTCAGCTGGCTGTTAACCGCGACAGCACTATGGTCTTTGTGATCCGAAGAGGAAGTGGCGGAGGCTGTGCCAACAGCCACCGCCACAAGCATGTCCAGATTCAAAACGGGCTCCGCCATAGACTTAACTCACATTCCCCGGCGCTCTGGACGCCGGCTGTTATTTACCTCCGCCCAGCGAATGGACGTAGAGGGCCAGTTCCTTGACGGTCGAGCTGGAGAGACGGCCACCCCAGGCCGGCATCACACCGCCACGACCATGCGAGATCGTCTGGACGATCGTCGCCTTGTCGCCGCCATAGAGCCAGATCGCATCGGTCAGGTTCGGCGCGCCGAGTTCCTGATTGCCCTTTGCATCCGCGCCATGACAGGAAACGCAGTTCTGGCTGAAGACCGCCGCACCGCGCGTGGCGGCCGCCGCATCGTCCGCCTTGTTGCTCAGGGACAGCACATATTCAGCCGCATCGTTGATCTGTTCGGGCTTCAGCATGCTGTCGTCGAGGAAACGCGGCATCTGGTTCTGGCGTGTATCCGCATCGGCTTCCCAGCGGATGCCATGCGTCACCGTCGTCTGGATGTCGGAGAGCTTGCCGCCCCAGAGCCAGTCGTCGTCGTTGAGATTGGGGAAGCCCTTGCTGCCCGCCGCGCCAGAGCCGTGGCATGGCGCGCAGTTGTCGCGGAAGACGGCCTTGCCGCCGGCAAGCGCCACTTCCATCAGGCTGTCGTTCTTGGCGATGTCCTCGATCGGCATCGCATCGATCTGCTTCAGAATATCGGCGCGCCCAGCGGCGACGCCCTGAAGTTCGGATGCGACCTCGCCGCGCTGCGTGTAACCGATCGCGCCGGACGTGTGCCGCCAGGCGCCGTCCCAGAAATAGGGCCAGGCCGGAAAGATCACCCAATAGACGACGGCCCAGGCGATGCAGACATAGAAGGTGTAGATCCACCACTTCGGCAGCGGATTGTTCAGCTCCTTGATGCCGTCCCATTCATGGCCGGTCGTCTCGACGCCTGTGATTTCGTCCTTGTGTTTCTGCGTGCTCATTGCGCGCCCCCTTCATGATCGTCGTCGAGCGGCAGCCGCGCCAGATGCT
>CAISYL010000168.1 GCA_903889655.1 uncultured Alphaproteobacteria bacterium
GCGAACGTTTCGGCGTCGACATCGACAAGGTCGCGCCCGCCGGTGCGCATCCCTCGCAGGCGCAGCAGGGTGAGAAGCCAGCACCCTCGAAGGTAGAAGCACCTTCCGCGCGCGGCGGCGTTCCCGGCGCGACCGTCGCCGGCCTCGCGCGCTCATTCGCCGAAGCAAAGCACGTCGCCGTGACGACGCTGGCCGATCTCGAGGCCTGCATCGCGCGGGCGCGCGAAGCCGGCGTCGTCGCCATCGATACGGAAACGGATTCGCTCGATCCGATGCAGGCGCGCCTGATCGGCTTCTCGATCTGTTCGGAAGTCGGTCACGCCTGTTATGTGCCCTTGCAGCATGGCGCGGGCGGCGGCCTCGACCTCGACAATGCCGGCGCCAATGTCCAGATTCCGATGCGCGACGCGCTCGCCGCGCTGAAGCCGCTTTTCGAGGACGCATCGATCCTGAAAGTCGGCCAGAACCTCAAATACGATCTCACTGTCTTCGCGCAGCATGGGCTCAGGCTCGTCTCTCACGACGACACGATGCTGATGTCCTATGCGCTCGATGCGGGCCTTCACGGTCATGGCATGGACGAACTTTCCGAGCTTCATCTCGGTCACAAGCCGATCGCCTTCTCGGAGGTCGCGGGCTCGGGCAAGGCGCAGGTCACCTTCGATCAGGTGCCGGTCGACAAGGCGGTCGCCTATGCCGCCGAAGATGCCGACGTGACACTTCGCCTCTGGCATGTGCTGCGCCCACGCCTCGTCGCCGAACGCCGCATGACCGTCTATGAAACGCTGGAGCGTCCGCTGGTGCCTGTCCTGGTCGACATGGAGCGCGCCGGCATCAAGGTCGACCGCAACGTGCTGGCGCGCCTCTCCGGCGACTTCGCGCAGAAGATGGCGCAATATGAGGAGGAGATTTATCAGCTCGCTGGTCATCGCTTCAATATCGGCTCGCCCAAGCAGCTCGGCGAAATCCTCTATGACAAGATGGGCCACGAGGGCGGCAAGAAGACGAAGACCGGCGCCTGGTCGACCGATGCCGATGCGCTGGAAGCGCTCGCCGCGCAGGGTCACGAACTGCCGCGCCGTGTGCTCGACTGGCGCGGCCTCTCGAAGCTGAAAAGCACCTACACGGACGCGCTGCCGTCTTTCATCCATCCGGAGACGGGACGCGTCCATACGAGTTATTCGCTCGCCGCGACCTCGACGGGACGCCTCTCGTCGAGCGATCCGAATTTGCAGAACATTCCGGTCCGCACCGAGGACGGCCGCAAGATTCGCACCGCCTTCATCGCGGAAAAAGGCAACAAGCTGATCTCCGCCGACTACAGCCAGATCGAGTTGCGGCTCCTCGCCCATATCGCCGACATCGACGCGCTGAAGAAGGCCTTCGCCGAAGGTCTCGACATTCACGCGATGACGGCATCGGAAATGTTCGGCGTGCCGGTGAAGGGCATGGACCCGGCCGTGCGCCGCCGCGCCAAGGCGATCAATTTCGGCATCATCTACGGCATCTCGGCCTTCGGCCTTGCAAACCAGCTCGGCATTCCGCGCGGCGAGGCGGGCGAATATATAGACCGCTATTTCAAGCGCTTCCCCGGCATCCGCGCCTACATGGATCAGACCAAGGAGCAGGCGCACAAGCTCGGTTATGTCGAGACGATCTTCGGCCGCCGCGTCCATATGCCGGCGATCAATTCGAAGAACCCGGCCGAACGCGCCTTCAACGAACGCGCCGCGATCAACGCGCCCATTCAGGGGGCCGCCGCCGACATCATCCGCCGCGCCATGATCCGCATGCCCGACGCGCTCCGCGACGCGAAGCTCTCGGCGCGCATGTTGCTGCAGGTTCATGACGAGCTGATCTTCGAAGCGCCGGAGAACGAGGCGGAGAAGACCTGCAATCTCGTCGCGAAGATCATGTCCGGCGCCGCCGAACCGGCGGTCAAGCTCTCCGTGCCGCTCGACGTCGAAGCCCGCGCCGCCGACAACTGGGACGAGGCGCATTGAAACTATGACCATCGCGGGGGAGGATGCGAAGCCGGCGGCAAGCCATCAGGAGAGATCCTTCGGCTGGGAGACGCGGCTCGTTCTCGCCTCGCCGGTCAATCTTTTCTGGACGGGCGCGATCCTCGCATTTCTCGTCTATGCGAGTTTTCTTCTCTGCGCCGCCTGGAACCATGTACCGGTCGTGATCGAACGCGACGGCGATCCGGCGCTGTCGTCGGATGCCTGGACGGCGCTCTGCATGGCGCTTCTCTGGTGGAGCATCGTCAGCATCGGTCAGTACACGCGCAAGGCCAATCTCGCCGACGCCTGGAAGCTGTCTCATCTTGGGCTCTCGATCAGCACAGAAAGGCTCGCCGAGCTTGAACGCGGTCCGACGCGGGCCGCCAACCGGCGCGCACTCTTTTTCGGCCTTATCGGCGCGCTGGGCGGCATGGTTTTCTACACGCAGGTCTATCAGCCGAACGGACATCGCGTTCACCTCGCGACGGTGACGGTGACGTCGGCATGGTTCTTCCTGATGACGGCGGGCCTTTTCGGCGAGATATTCCGCAGTCTCTCTTATCTGCGCACCGACACCTCCGTCTTCGTGCGTGACCTCGATCATCGCATCAATATCGACCTTCTCGACATCTCGAAGCTCGACGGCTTCGGCCGCATTGCGCTACGCGGCGCGCTGCCCTGGCTCGTTACGGGTACGATCGTGCTTCTGCTCCTTCTCGGACAGCAATCGACCGAGCTTTTCTGGCCATTGATCGCGGGGCTTGTGTCGAGCGCCACGGTGGTCTTCGCCTGGCCGATGTGGCGCGTTCACCGGCTGATCGACCACGCAAAGAAGATCGAACTCGCGAGGCTCCGGCGCGAGATCGTCGCGACGCGCGCCGCCTTCGAAAAGCCGGGGCCGGAAAGCGATCGCGCCGCGCCGCGGCTCTCCGCGCTTCTTGCGCTGGAAGCCCGGGTCGAACATGCGCGCGAATGGCCGCTCGACATGCCGACCGTCTTCCGCTTCGGCCTCTATCTGGCGCTGCCCCTCGGCTCCTGGCTTGGCGGCGCGATCGTCGAACGCATTCTCGGACTGGTCATGGGTTAGCTCTGGTCAGCAGCTGAAAAGTGCGAAACAGTCGATCCCCTGGGAATGAGCAAAGGAGACCCCGATGCCGAACCCCGACGACAAGAAAAAACCTGTTCCGGACAAGGTAGACCCCGTCGACGAAACGGGCGAGGAAACCTTCCCGGCAAGCGATCCGCCCGCATGGACGGGGACGCATGCCGGTGAGCCGAAGCATCCGGCCGGCAAGGACCACAAGAAGAAACACTGAACGAGGAAAGTCCGGACCTTGCGGGCCCGGACCTCTCCGGATTTTCATGTCAGGCGGCCGCCTGGAACCGGCGCGGTTGTCGTGCCGAGGCGAAGATTTCGCCCATGCGTTCGGTGTGCGCCACCAGATTGGCATGTCCGAGGGCCGCGTCCTTCAGCGGGCTCGGAACATCCGGTCCGATGATGTTGACGAGAAATCCGAACAGCGTGGCGTCGGCAAGCGTCGGTCTGTCGCCGAAGAGGAACGGATTGTCGCCGAGAAGATCCGACAAGGCGGCGAGGTCGCGCGCGCCGAGGGCGAAGACTTCCTCGCGGCTGTGCCGGCCGATGCCATGCCCATCGAGCTTCCTCAGGACGGTCTTCCGCGCCATCCGGGGAACGAGCCGCCGCATCGGCCAGGGCAGGGAGGCGAAGAAGAGGGGCCTGACGATGTTCCAGCCCGTGGGTTCCACCCAGCGGCTATAAACCATCACCCAGTAGAGCCGCTCCTCGATCATGCGCTGCAGGGCATGGCTTTCGGCGCGCTTGCGTGCATCGAGGCCGCGATCGAGGTCGAGACCGTTGCGTGTCGCCAGAAGGTCCAGGATCAGCGCCGAATCGCCGATGCGTGCGCCGTCGATCTCGACGAAGGGAACCTTGTGCTTGGGCCCGCCGGCGGGATTGGGCACCTGCTCGATCTCATAGGGGATGCCGCCCAGCCGGAGGGCGCATTCGAGCTTGACGCAGAAGGGGCTCGCATTGGGCGTGCCCTTGAGGGTCGACGGAAACTGGAAAAGACGGATCATGGGGCTCTCTCCTCTGTTGGCGAGCCCCGTTATACTGACAGGCTCCTGACAGCATGCCGTCAGCAGCGATCTGCGAGGCTGCGTGACCTGTCATGAGGGAGACTTCCGATGCGCCGCGCCGACCGCCTCTTCGACATCATCGAGTTTCTTCGCCGCAACAAGCGCGTGGTGACCGCGCAGGAGCTTGGGCGGGAACTCGAAGTCTCCGTGCGCACCATCTACCGCGACATTGCCGATCTGCAGGCGAGCCGCGTGCCCATAGAGGGCGAGGCCGGCCTCGGCTACGTGCTGCGCTCGGGCTATGAGCTGCCGCCGCTGATGTTCACGGAAGATGAGATCGAGGCGCTGGTCTTCGGCGCGCGCATGGTCCGCGCCTGGGGCGATGCGACATTCACGCAGGCGGCCGATGCCGCCGTCGCGAAGATCACGGCGGTTCTTCCCGAGCGGTTGAGCCGCATCGCCGAAACCTCGCGTGTGACCGTCGCACCGGGCCGCGGAAAGGGCAAGGAAGCGCTCAACACGCATCTGACGCCGATCCGTCGCGCCATACGCGATCGCCGCAAGCTCGTCTTCGATTATGCGGCGCTGTCGGACGAGCGCACGACGCGGACGGTGCGTCCGCTCGGCCTCGCCTTCTTCGGTCCCTTCTGGATGCTCGCGAGCTGGTGCGAACTTCGCCGCGACTTCCGCACGTTCCGTATCGAGCGCATCGTTGCGTTGAAGGTGAGCGACGAGGTTTTCCGCGACGAGCCGGGCAGAACGATGGAAGATTTTCTTGCCCGGCCGAACGAGGGGCTTTCGCCGGACCGCTAGTAGTAGCCGCCGGCAAGTTTGGTCAGATCGAATTTCTTGTCGGGATCGAGCAGCTTGATGGCCATGCCTTGTCCCTGCGGTGCCGACCATGCCCAGCCGCTCGGTTGATGCCAGGTCGAAACGCGGATCACGGCGTCCGCGCCGATCTGTCGGGCGCGCTTGGCGAGCATGATGTAGGCTTTCTCGTCGCCTCCGTACCATTTCCCGCCGACGTCGATCTTCTCGATGACTTCGTATTTGACGTTCGCCGGAATATCCGCCCGCGTGATCCAGATCTTGTCGGTGCGCGGTGCGTAGGTCCGGCTCGGCGCCGTGGCGGGCGGCGTGGCCTCGACATGTCTGTAGCTGAAGGGATTGTGCGGATTGGCGCAGGCGGCGACGAGAAGAAGCGCCATGCCTGCAATGAGACGACGTCCGATCATATATATGCCCCCCGGCAAACTGGATGCGACTACACGTTCAGCCTATCGGACCAGACCGGCGCGCACGAGCAAAAAACAAATCCGTCATTCAGGCTTTTCTCATCGTGCCATGTTCGCGGAGTGCTGCATGCCAGGACAGCGCTTCCTCGATCACATGCGGCGTGTGCCCGCCGCGCGCCACGGCGCGGGCATAATAGTCCGCCAGCTCGTCGCGATAGTCGGGATGGGCGCAGTTCGCGATGACGAGAGCGGCGCGCTCGCGCGGGGCGAGGCCGCGCAGATCGGCAAGCCCCTGTTCGGTAATGAGAATGTCGACGTCGTGCTCGGTATGGTCGACATGGCTGACCATCGGCACGACGCTCGAGATCTTTCCGCCCTTTGCGATCGATTTTGTGACGAAGATCGAAAGAAAGCCGTTGCGGGCGAAATCGCCAGATCCGCCGATGCCGTTCATCATCTGCGTGCCGCCGACATGGGTCGAATTGACGTTGCCGTAGATGTCGAATTCGAGCGCGGTATTGATGCAGAGCACGCCGAGCCGCCGCACCACCTCTGGGTGATTGCTGATCTCCTGCGGACGCAGCAGAAGGCGCTGCTTGTAGGCGCCTATATTGGGCATCACTTCACGGTATTTCTCGCCCGACAGCGTGATCGAGGAACCGGAAGCGAAGACGAGCTTGCCCGCATCGAAGAGATCGAAAGTCGAATCCTGCAAGACCTCGGAATACATCCTGAGATCGTGAAACGGAGACGCGATGAGGCCGTGCAGCACGGCGTTGGCGACCGAGCCGATGCCCGCCTGCAGCGGCCGGAGGTCGGGGCCCATGCGACCCTTCGCGACCTCATGGCCCAGAAACTCGATCAGATGGCCCGCGATCGCGCGCGTCCCGTCGTCGCGAGGCGTCACATTGGCCGAGCTGTCGAGTTTCTCGGTGATGACGATGGCGGCGATTTTCTCAGGCGGTATCTGGATATAGGGAAGGCCGATCCGGCTTTCCGGCGCGACGACGGGGATCGGCTCGCGATGCGGGCGTTTCGTCGGGATATAGATGTCGTGCAGGCCTTCCAGCAGCAGCGGCTGGTTGAGATTGATCTCGACGATGACCTTGGGCGCGAGGATCGCGAAGCTCGCTGAATTGCCCACGGATGTCGTCGGCACGATGCCGCCGCTTTCCGTGATGGCAACCGCCTCGACGATGGCGATGTCGACATCGGGGATCTGATGCGTGCGAAGAAGCTCGACCGTCTCGGAAAGATGCTGGTCGACGAACATCACCTCGCCGGCATTGATCGCCTTCCGAAGCGCGGGGTCCGACTGGAAGGGGATGCGGCGCGCGAGCACATGCGCTTCCGCAAGCGTCTTGTCGAGATCGTTGCCGAGGGACGCACCCGTCATCAGCGTGATCTTCATCGGTTCGCGTTTCGCGCGCTCGGCAAGGGCCAGCGGAACGGCTTTCGCTTCGCCTGCGCGCGTGAAGCCGCTCATGCCGACGGTCATGCCGTCCCGGATGAGCAGGGCCGCCTCGTCGGCGCTGACGATCCGGTCGCGAAGACCGGCATGACGTATGCGATCGCGATACATTTTCATCTCATGAAGCATAAAGCAGAAAGCCCGGACCTTTCGGCCCGGGCTTTCGCATTCCGTAAGGATGCGATCCTTATTCGGCGGCGCGGGCGACCGCAGGTGCGGCGGCGCGGACTTCCGGATCGACGTGATCCTCGAACTTCGCGAAGTTCTCGATGAACATCTTCACGACCTTCTGCGCCTGCGCGTCGTAGCCGGCCTTGTCGGCCCATGTCTCGCGCGGGTTGAGGATCTTCGTGTCGACGCCGGGCACGTTCACGGGCACTTCGAAGCCGAAATTCGGATCGGTGCGGAACTCGACCTTCGAGAGCGAACCATCGAGAGCGGCCGCGAGGAGCGCGCGCGTCGCCTTGATCGGCATGCGCGATCCGACGCCGTAGGCGCCGCCCGTCCAGCCCGTATTGACGAGCCAGCAATCGACCTTGTGCTCGGCGATGAGCGCGCGCAGCAGGTTGCCGTATTCGGTGGGATGGCGCGACATGAACGGCCCGCCGAAGCAGGTCGAGAAGGTCGCTTCCGGCTCCGTCACGCCCTTCTCGGTGCCGGCGACCTTCGCCGTATAGCCCGAGAGGAAGTGATACATGGCCTGGCTGGGCGTCAGCTTGGCGATGGGCGGCAGCACGCCGAAGGCGTCGGCCGTCAGCATGATGATGTTCTTCGGATGACCGCCTATGCCGGTCTCGCTCGCATTCGGAATGAAGGAGAGCGGATAGGCGCCGCGGCTGTTCTCGGCGAGAGCGGCGCTGTCGAGATCGAGCTCGCGCGTGTCCTCGTCCATCACGACGTTCTCGAGCACCGTGCCGAAGCGCTTCGTCACCGCATAAATCTCGGGCTCGGCTTCGGCCGAGAGCTTGATCATCTTGGCGTAGCAGCCGCCTTCGAAGTTGAAGACGCCGTTTTCCGACCAGCCATGCTCGTCGTCGCCGATCAGCGTGCGCGAGGCGTCCGCCGACAGCGTCGTCTTGCCGGTGCCCGACAGGCCGAAGAAGACCGCCGTGTCGCCCTTGGGGCCGATATTGGCCGAGCAGTGCATCGGCATCACGCGCTTGGGCGGCAGTTCGTAATTCAGCATCGAGAAGACGGACTTCTTGATTTCGCCGGCATAGGAGGTGTTGGCGATCAGCACGATCCGCTTGGTGAAGTTGCAGGCGATCACCGTCGAGGTGCGCACGCCGTACTTCGCCGGGTCGGCTTCGAAGCTCGGCAGGTCGATGATCGTGAATTCGGGGAGGAAATCGTCGAGCTCTTCAGGCTTCGGCTCGATCAGCAGGTTCTGGATGAAGAGCGAGTGCCAGGCATATTCCGAATAGATGCGGGTCGCGAGGCGATGGGTCTTGTCGGCGCCGCCGAAGAGGTCCTGGATGAAGAGTTCGCGGCCCTCGGCGTGTTTCAGCATGTCCTGGTGGAGAAGGTCGAAGGCTTCCGGCGTCATCGCCTTGTTGTTGTCCCACCAGACCGCTTTTTCGGTGTTCTCGTCGCGGACGATGAACTTGTCTTTGGCGGAGCGGCCGGTGTGAACGCCGGTCTTGACGACGAAGGGACCATCGGCGGCGACCATGCCCTCCTTGCGGCGGACGGCTTCTTCGTAAAGCGCCGCCGGGCGATAGTTCCAATGGGCAGCGGCGAGGTTTTTGAGGCCGCTTTTTTCGACGCCGTATTTACTGATATAGGGCCCGGTCTGTTTCACACCTTCTCTCCTGTGATGCTCGAGGCTGCGCCGGTGCCGTGCTGGGCTCCGGTTCGCTGACCTTCGGGAAGAACTCGTCCGCCTCGGGTCTGTTTTTGCGAACCGCCGGTGTTTCGCCGCCTCGTCTTCTGCTGAATTCGTCTGTCGCGTTTCGCCTGGGTCGTAACGGGGCGCATATGGCCCCTGAATTAAGGCGGGATTATAGCATGGCCGCGTCGCTCCCGTGGGGGCGAGCCCGTGACCAATATGGTTCTACTTGAGGGGGAATGACGGATGGCCGCTAAGGTTCCGTCCCGTTGCGGCCCGATCTCCCCTCCCGGTCCCGTTCCGATTGGCGCGCACCATAATTGTCCGCCCTTCGGGGCGCAACAGAGTCGCAAGAGAGCCGCGCGCTTTGCCGCAGGCTGTAGCCGGCGGGCAATAAGTTCATTATTTGTTCTTATTCACGGCCCGCATTGAGCCGGAATGCGGCTTGGGCCTACTGGCGATTGGCCGCAGCCATGGAGCGGGCGCAGATATAGCCCCAGGTCATGCAGGGGCCGATGGTCGTGCCCGCGCCGACCGCCCGGACGCCGATGGGATTGGCCATGGCGTTCCCGGCGCAATAAAGCCCGGCGATGATGCTGCCATCCGCGCGCAGCACCTGGCCGTTCGCATTGGTCCTCGGGCCGCCCTTCGTTCCCATGGTCGAGATGTTGAATGGCGTTGCGATGAAGGGCGGCCTGGCGATGGTGCCCAGCACGTTCTTGCCGCCCGACCAGTAGCGCTCGAACTTCTGCTCGCCGCGGTGAAAATCCTCGTCGCGGCCGCGCGCCGCGAATTCATTGTACCGCTCGACGGTGCCGATGAGAGCTGCGCGTGAAACGCCGATCTTGTCGGCAAGTTCTTCCAGCGTCTTCGCCTTGATCATCCATCCCGGCTTGTTGCGCGCGAAGAGCCGCATGGGCGGCGTGTGCTTGAGGAAATTGGCGTCGGCGACCAGCCATGCGGGCAGGTTGATATATTGCCCGCTCGCCGGATCGCGCGCCGTCAGCGGTTCGCAGAAATTGAAATCATGCTCGTCGGCGAAACGCTCGCCTCGCCCGTTGACGACGATCGCGTGCGGATCGGCCTGAAAGCGCAGCGGCATCCCATGCACATGGCCCTCATAGCGCGTGGGCAATGCGCCGGCGAGATTCGCCTGATCCATATGCGCCATGACCGCGCCGACGGCGGCGGCCATGCGGTGCCCGTCGCCTTCATTGGTGCGCGGGCTGCAAATGAAATCGAGCGGCCCCGGAAAATGTTCGGCGAACATCTCCCTGTCCCACTCGAAGCCGCCCGTCGCGATGACGACGCCGCGCCGCGCCGCGAAATGCTTGCGCTCGCCATGCCGCTCGACGACGACGCCGGCGATTTCATCGGCTTCATTGGTGACGAGCGAAATCGCCCGCGCCTCGATTTCGATCCGGCAGCCATGATCGAGACAGCCTGCAAGGAGCCCCGTCATCAGCGCCGATCCCTGACAGGCGACGCCGGTGAGCTTTCGCCACAAGATTTTCGGTCCGGTCTTCAGATAGGCGAGAACCGGCTTGTGCAGGAAATTGGCGAAGATCATTTCCTCATAGGTGAGGTCATGCGGCTGGGTCGACCGGCGCAGGCGTCCGGCATAGGCGCCCGCAAGCTTACGTTTGGTCGGCAGCGTCGAAAGCATGCGTCCGCGCTTCTTGGCGCCGGCGATCTCGAGCATCGGGTCTGGTTCGCTCAGCATCTCGAACCTCGTCGGCGAAGCGCGTTCGACGAGTTCAAGCATGTCCGGTCCGGCCGACAGGAAGCTCTGCCACAGCGCGTCCTCGCTCTCCGCCCAGCCATCCGGCGCGGCCGCTCTCATATACTGGAGCGCCTCCTCGACACTGTCCTTGATGCCCTGCGCTCTGGCGTGGTGGTTGGCGGGGATCCATGCCCCGGCCCCTGACATGGCGCTCGTGCCGCCGAGCCTGTCGCTTTTCTCGATCACCAGAACGCTCATGCCGAGCGTCCCCGCGGTGAGAGCGGCTGTCAGGCCCGCGGCGCCCGATCCGAGCACGATGACGTCGAAGGTTGACTGGACAGTGGAGCCTTTGCCGGCGCTTTCGGCGGGGTCCGTGACGGCGTGCTGCATGGCCTACCTTTACTGAACTCAACGGCACTCATAACATTATGGGCACAAAGCGTGGCGTGAACCAGCGCAAGTGCTTATACTGCCGCCACATTTTAGGCCAAAAGCGACCCTAAGCCTTCGCGAGCCTTTGCTCATGAAGGCGAGACACAGGCCCGGCGCCTGCCGAGGGGATCCGCGGATGGAAAATGTTGGAAACGAAGCTCTTGAAAAGGGACGGGGGCCGATGCCAACCATCGCGCTGGTTGACGATGACCGCAATATTCTGACCTCTGTGAGCATGGCGCTCGAAGCCGAGGGCTATCACGTCCAGACCTACACGGATGGCGCGGCGGCTCTTGCGGGCCTTGCCGCCAATCCGCCGGATGTCGCCGTCTTCGACATCAAGATGCCGCGCATGGATGGGATGGAACTGCTGCGCCGTCTGCGTCAGAAATCCGATCTGCCAGTGATCTTTCTCACTTCGAAGGACGATGAGATCGACGAGCTTTTCGGCCTGAAGATGGGCGCGGACGATTACATCCGTAAACCCTTCTCGCAGCGTCTTCTCGTCGAGCGCGTGAAGGCGGTGCTCCGCCGGGCGAGCCCCAAGGTCGACGGACCGGTCGCCGAAGGCAGCGTCGAGAAGGTCGTGCTCGAACGTGGCAAGCTGGTGCTCGATCCCGAGCGCCATTCCTGCACCTGGGACGGCAAACCCGTCGTCCTCACCGTCACCGAATTTCTGATCCTGCAGGCGCTGGCGCAGCGGCCCGGCTATGTGAAAAGCCGCGACTCGCTGATGGATGCGGCCTATGACGATCAGGTCTATGTCGACGACCGCACCATCGACAGCCACATCAAGCGCCTGCGCAAGAAGTTCAAGGAAGTCGACGACGATTTCGATGCGATCGAGACGCTTTACGGCGTCGGCTATCGCTATCGTGAAGCCTGAAACGCGCAAGGGCAGGCCCGGATGAACGCGCCATGGCGAGCGTGAGCGATCATGAGGTTCCGCCGCCGGCGTCGAGGCCTTCCGCCGCGCCGCGCCGGGAGCTTGTTTCCTCGCCGCCCAGACAGGCCCGGCCCGATCTTCGACGCCTGATCGAAGCGCTGATCGCGCGGGCCTTTGCCGCCTTCCGCAGCTTTCTCCTGCGCGGTCGCTTCTCGAGCCTGACGCGCCGCATCGTCGTCTTCAACGTGGTTGCGCTCTGCGTCCTCGTCAGCGGCGTTCTCTATCTCAATCAGTTCCGCGAAGGCCTGATCGACGCCCGCCGCCAGAGCTTGCTGACCCAGGCCGAAATCATCGCCGGCGCCATCGCCGAAGGTGCGACCACGGTCTCAGAGCCGCAGGTGGTCGATCCGCTGGAGCGCCGCCGCGGCAAGCCTCTCGACATCCGCCCGAAGCCTGCCGCCGGCGATATGGACGACGACGAAGGCGACAGCGAATTGCCGATCATCCCGGAAAATGCCGCGCCCATCCTGCGCCGTCTCGTGCTGCCGACGCAGACGCGCGCGCGTCTCTACGACAAGGACGGCTGGCTCATTCTCGACTCGCGCCAGCTCACGGCATCCGGCCAGATCGTCGCCTTCGAATTGCCGCCGCCGGCAGGCGCCGAAGCGACCGGCCCGCTCGGACGCCTGCGCGACAGATTGCTGGGCCTCCTCCCGGGACGCGACCTCGAGCGCTACAAGGAAGCGGGCAGCCAGAACGGCACGATCTACAGCGAGGTCACGCGCGCGCTGCGCGGCATTCCCTCCAGCATGGAGCGCGTCAACGAACGCGGCGAGCTGATCGTCTCGGTCGCGGTGCCGATCCAGCGCTATCGCGCGGTGCTCGGTACGCTGATGCTCTCCACGCGCGGCGGCGACATCGACGCCATCGTGCGCGCCGAACGCCTCGCCATCGTGCAGGTCTTCCTCGTCGCCCTCGGCGTCACCATCCTTCTCTCCGTCGTGCTCGCTGGCACGATCGCCGAGCCGGTACGGCGCCTTGCCGAATCCGCCGAAGTCGTGCGCCGCGGCAAGACACGCCGCGCGCAGATCCCGGACTTCACCGCGCGTCGCGACGAGATCGGCGAGTTGTCCGGCGCGCTGCGCGACATGACGAATGCGCTCTACAGCCGCATCGATGCGATCGAAAGCTTCGCCGCCGACGTCGCGCATGAATTGAAGAACCCGTTGACCTCGCTGCGGAGCGCCATCGAGACCTTCACCCTGGCGAAGGACGAGAAGGCGAAGGAGCGCCTGATGGCGATCATTCAGGACGATGTCCGCCGCATCGACCGCCTCATCAGCGACATCTCCAACGCCTCGCGCCTCGACGCCGAGCTGTCGCGCGAGGAAATGGAGGACGTCAACATCGCGACGCTGCTCGAAACCGTCTGCGATCTCTTCACCGAAACGGGTGTGACCGGTTCGGCCAAGGTGAAACTCGAAATCGAGCCCGGCCCGCATGGCCGCGCTGGCATGATCGTAAAGGGTTTCGATATGCGGCTCGGCCAGGTGATGCGCAATCTGATCGACAATGCGCTCTCTTTCAGCCCCGATGGCGGCACGGTCCATGTCTCGGCCGAGCGCGCGCCCGGCCGTATCGTGATCCGCGTCGAGGATGAGGGACAGGGCATATCGCCCGAAAATTTCGAACGCATCTTCGATCGCTTCCACACCGACCGGCCGGACAGTTTCGGCAAGCATTCGGGTCTCGGTCTCGCGATCTCGCGGCAGATCGTCCAGGCCCATCGCGGCACCATCCGTGCGGAGAACCGTATCGAGGAGGGCCGTGTCGCCGGCGCCCGCTTCATCGTCGAACTGCCCACGGCCTCGGCCTGAAACCCATCATGACCGTCTTCGTTCACGGCACCTGCGTCCTGATCGGCCCGCGCGCGGTTCTGCTCCGCGGTCCTTCGGGTGCGGGCAAGTCGGACCTTGCCTTCCGCCTGATCAATGGCGCGGGCCCGAGCGCCATGCTGGTGGCGGACGATCAGGTCGGTCTCGACGTGGAGGACGGTCGGCTTGTCGCCTCGCCCCCTGCGGCGCTGGCGGGGTTGCTGGAGCTGAGGGGGCTTGGGCTCCTGCCGCTCCCCTTCGCTTCGCGTGCTGAGATTGTCCTCGCAATCGATCTTGTCTCGCGGGAGGCCGTGCCGCGCTTTCCCGAGCCGCGTTTTGTGAAAATCGAAAGTATCGAGCTTCCTCTGCTCGCCCTCCACGCCTTTGACCTGACGGCCGCCGATCGGGTACGTCTGGCCCTCGAGACGATCCCGACAAGGGGTTTTCCGGACGAAGACGGCCGGCTCGGCTGAGAGGCACGCTTCCGGGTGGTTCCCCACTGGTATTGGGCCGCCGATATCGGTATGTGATCTTTGTTATGCCGTGTCCCCCATGCGCTTGTCTTTTGAGCGCGATTGGAGGCACGATACGCCCCTCCGCGGGGGCGCGGCCGGCGAACCAGCCTGCGTAATGGGCCGGGACGGCGAAGAGGGCTATTGATGATCGGACTAGTACTGGTAACCCACGGGGCCTTGGCCAGCCAATTTGTTGCGGCCATGGAACACGTAGTGGGCGCTCAGCCGCAGGTCGCGGCGATCTGCATCGGTCCCGATGACGACATGGAACAGCGCCGCCGCGACATTCTCGACGCGGTCGCGAGAGCCGATTCCGGCGATGGCGTCATCCTGCTCACCGACATGTTCGGCGGCACCCCCTCCAATCTCGCCATCTCGATCATGGACAAGGCGAAGGTCGAGGTGATCGCCGGCGTGAACCTTCCCATGCTCATCAAGCTCGCCAGTGTGCGCGACCATGCAAGCCTCGGCCAGGCGGTCGACCTTGCACAGGAGTCGGGCCGTAAATACATCTCGATTGCGAGCCGTGTCCTCGCGGGGGATGGAGCCTGAGCGAATGCCGTCTGAAGCCGAGGCCGGAGCGGGCCGCCCCGAAAGCCGCCTTCTGAATATCGTCAATACGCGCGGCCTGCATGCGCGCGCCTCGGCAAAATTCGTTCAGACGACGGAGAAATTCGATGCCGAGGTGAAGGTCTCGAAAGACGGTCACTCGGTTTCCGGAACCTCGATCATGGGCCTCATGATGCTCGCCGCCGCGCCCGGCTGCTGCATCCTGATCGAGGCCGAAGGGCCGCAGGCGAAAGAGGCGCTCGATGCGCTGGAAGCTCTCGTATCCGACGGCTTCGGCGAGCGCGACTGACTATTCCTTGTAATAGACCGTCTGCGCGGTCGTCGCGAGCAATGCCCCGCCGGGCGACCAGATTTCCGCCGATTGATCGAAATAGCCCTTCGTGAAGACCCGCGAATCGACGGTGCCGAGCAATGGCTGCGGGTCGAGCGCGGCGAGATCGGTTTCGTCGACATGGAAATAACTCGTCAGCGAAACCGTGCTCGCCGGCGACATGCGGCCGCGCACCTGAAAGATGCGGACGAAGAAAATATCCGTGAGCGCCGCAAGCGACAGGAAGTCGAGCCGCCGAGCCGGCAATTCGCTGAGCCAGACGCGGGAGCGCGTGCCTGACAGCGCGCCCTCGGCTCTCGGGCCGAAATCGGGTTCTCCTTCCACAAAGCGGAAATCGTAACGCTGCAGCCAGGCATTCCGTCCTTCGGTCGACATCGGCCGCAGCGCAGCGGGCGGCGGGACTTCCGGCATGACGGCGGGGCGATGCGCCCATGTCTCGCGTCGCGCCGCAAAGACCGCGCTCGCCGTCGCTGCCACGCCTTGTCCGTCCTGTGAAAGTTCGATCGACCAATGCTGCGTCGAGCGGTTCCTCCGCACCTCTCTGAGATCGATGAAAAACTCGCCCCGTGCGATCGGTGCGCAGAAATTCACGGTCAATGCGACGGGATCGCCGAACCGCGACGGGCTTTCGAGCGCGGCACGGAGCAGGGTCGCCGCCGTCGTACCGCCCCACGGGCCCGTCATGTTCCAGTAGTCTTCCGCAGTCGCGCCGTGCAGTCGGCCGTTGCTCGACCGTTCGAGCCGCGTGGCGATGTCGAGCGGGTGGGCGGTGCGGTCACGCGCGGCGAAGCTGCTTTCGATAGTCATGGCTGAACTCTCCGGAACGATGGCCGATCAGAGTTCCGCGATGCGCCACCGCGTGTCGATTACCTGCGAGGTATCGTAGGGATCTTCGTCGCGAACGGGCTGGACAATGCTGCACCGCACACTTACTTAGGATGGAAGGCCGACACGGGCCTTCTCCCTTTGTTGCGTTCTCCGCGAGTTCCCCATGCCCCTGTCGCTTCTTGCGCTCGCCCTCGCCTCTTTCGGCATCGGCACGACCGAATTCGTGATTATGGGTCTTCTGCCCGATGTGGCGGCCGACCTCCACGTCAGCATTCCGAGCGCCGGTCTTCTCGTCACCGGCTATGCGATGGGCGTCGTCATCGGCGCGCCGATCTTCGCCATCGTGACATCGAGCCTGCCGCGCAAGCGCGCGCTGCTGATGCTGATGGGCATGTTCACGCTCGGCAATCTCCTCTGCGCCGTCTCGCCCGGTTACGCGCTGCTGATGGGCGCCCGCATTCTCACCGCCTTCTGCCACGGCACCTTTTTCGGGATCGGCGCGGTCGTCGCCGCCGATCTCGTGCCGCGCGACAAGCGCGCCCAGGCGATCGCGCTGATGTTTGCGGGGCTCACCGTCGCCAACGTGCTCGGCGTTCCTCTTGGCACCGCGCTCGGCCAGTTCGCGGGCTGGCGGGCAACCTTCTGGGCGGTGGTCGGCATCGGCCTCGTCGCACTCGCCGCCATCGCGATCTGGCTGCCGGCCAATCTGCGCATGCCGCAGGGAAGCATCGCCAGCGAGTTCCGCGTTCTCGGCGAGAAGCAGGTCCTGCTCGCCATGCTGATCAGCGTGCTTGCCTCGGCAAGCCTCTTCACAGTCTTCACCTACATCACGCCGATCCTCGAAAGCGTGACCGGCGTCTCGCCGCATGGCGTCACCATGGTGCTGCTTCTCTTCGGCGTCGGCCTTACCGCCGGCAACCTGATCGGCGGACGCCTGGCCGACTGGAAGCTGATGCCGATGCTGATCGGCGTCCTGCTGCTTCTCGTGTTCGTCGTCGCCGGATTTTCCTATACGAGCCGGATGCTGGTGCCGGCCGTCGTCACGATCTTCGTCTGGGGCGTTCTCGCTTTCGCCGTCGTGCCGCTGCTGCAGCTCCGTGTCGTCGACAAGGCGCTCCACGCGCCTAATCTCGCCTCGATCCTCAATCAGGGCGCCTTCAACTTCGGCAATGCCTCGGGCGCCTGGCTCGGCGGGGCCGTCATCGCCCAGGGCGCGGCCTATACCTTCATTCCCTGGGTCGGGGCTGCCGTAGCGCTCGTCGCACTGGGCTTTGCGATGCTTTCCCAGCGTCTCGACCGCCCGGCCGCTGTGGTCGCCTGATTAGGTATTGGGAAAGGATATAAAGATTTCTTTATATGAACTTGTCTGAGCCGGGGCGGCCTGTTATAAGGCCGGGTCCCGCGAGCGCCTTGCACGCGGCCCATGCATTTCCAAGGAGCCCCCATGAGCAATGATTACGTCGTCAAGGACATCAACCTCGCCGACTGGGGCCGCAAGGAAATCGACATCGCCGAGACCGAAATGCCGGGCCTCATGGCGACCCGCGCTGAATTCGGCAAGTCGCAGCCGCTGAAGGGCGCCCGCATCGCCGGCTCGCTCCACATGACGATTCAGACGGCCGTGCTCATCGAGACGCTGAAGGCGCTGGGCGCCGATGTGCGTTGGGCGTCCTGCAACATCTATTCGACGCAGGACCACGCCGCCGCCGCGATCGCCGCCTCCGGCACGCCTGTCTTCGCGATCAAGGGCGAGAGCCTCGAAGACTATTGGGAATATACCCACCGCATCTTCGAATGGGCCGATGGCGGCACGCCGAACATGATCCTCGACGATGGCGGCGACGCGACGCTGCTCGTGCATCTCGGCCTCCGCGCCGAAGGCGGCGATGTCGCCTTCCTCGAAACCGCTTCGAACGAGGAAGAGGAAATCCTCTACGCCTCGATCAAGCGCCGCCTGAAGCACAAGCAGGGCTGGTACACGTCGCTGGCGAAGAACATTCGCGGCGTGACGGAGGAAACGACGACGGGTGTGCACCGTCTCTACGAGATGCAGAAGAAGGGCACGCTGCTCTGGCCGGCGATCAACGTCAACGACAGCGTGACGAAATCGAAATTCGACAATCTCTATGGCTGCCGTGAATCGCTGGTCGATGGCATCCGCCGCGCCACCGACGTGATGATGGCCGGCAAGGTCGGCGTCGTCGCGGGCTTCGGCGATGTCGGCAAAGGTTCGGCCGCGTCGCTGCGCAATGCCGGCGCCCGCGTCATCGTCACCGAAATCGATCCGATCTGCGCACTGCAGGCGGCGATGGAAGGTTATGAAGTCACGACGATGGAAGAAGCCGCGCCCCGCGGCGACATCTTCGTCACGACGACCGGCAATGTCGACGTCATCACGGTCGAACACATGCGCGCGATGAAGCACCGCGCCATCGTCTGCAACATCGGCCATTTCGACAGCGAGATTCAGGTCGGCGCGCTCAAGAACTTCAAGTGGCACAATGTGAAGCCGCAGGTCGACGAGATCGAGTTCCCGGGCGGCAACCGCATCATCCTGCTGGCCGAGGGCCGTCTCGTGAACCTCGGCTGCGCGACCGGCCATCCGAGCTTCGTCATGTCGGCCTCCTTCACCAACCAGACGCTCGCCCAGATCGAACTCTGGACGAAGCCCGGTCAGTACGAGAAGAAGGTCTATACGCTTCCCAAGACGCTCGACGAGAAGGTCGCGGCGCTGCATCTCGCAAAGATCGGCGTGAAGCTGACGAAACTCACCGAAAAGCAGGCGGCCTATATCGGCGTCAGCGAGACGGGCCCCTTCAAGGCCGAGCAGTATCGTTACTGAGCTGCCGCAAACGACTTGGAAAAGGCCCGGCCACCCGCCGGGCCTTTTTGCTTTTGGCTCACGTTTTCACTGTGCATTTTCGCGACACTTTAAGACATGATGTAGTATCGCTCGCCTTGGGCTGAGAAGGCTGCGCGAATCGCACCGGATGGGGAAAGATGACGGATAGGCTGACGCCCTCGGCGCGGCTGTTTTGGGGCGTGGGAGCGGCTTTCGCGCTCGGCCCCGCCTTGCTGCCGGCAGCGGCGGCCGCCGCAGAACCGACCCTTCCCGACCGCCTGCAGGCGAGCCTGCCCAAGGCGTTGGCGACGCTTGGCGTTCCCGCGTCGGCCCCTGTCATGAACCTTTATCTGCTCGGCGCCCTGGGGATTGCCGCCTTTGGTGTCTTCGCCGCCGTGGCGGGCTTTCGGGCCGCCCGCGTCGCGCGCCGGGTCGCGCTGACCCGGGAAAACGAAATGTCGGGCCTCGAAGCCCGCCTCCATGCGGCGGAATCGATCCTCGCCGCTGAACCCGACGCGGTCTTCATCTGGACGCCGGAGAGCCTGCGTGCCGCACCGGGCACCTTCCAGTCGCGTCCCCGCATCGTCGGGTCGACCGCGACGCTGGTCGACCCCGCCTCGGGCGACCTCGATTTTGCCTATCTTCTGACCCGCCTCGAGCCTGAAAATGCCGGCCGCCTCAACACGGCGGTGCAGCGCCTCAGGACGCGCGGCGCCCGTTTCTCGCTTCATGTGCAATCGCGCGACGGCCGCACCTTCGAGGCCGAAGGCCGTCCCGCCGGGGCGCTCGCGGTTCTCTGGCTGCGCGACGTGACCGGCGAACGCGCGGAAGTAAGCCGCCTCAACGAGCGGCTGCGCCAGGCAGAGAGCGCCCGCGCCCGTTTCGAGGAACACATCATGACGGCGCCGTTCCCGGCCTGGCGGCGGAACGAGGAGGGCAAGCTCGTCTGGGTCAATGACGCCTATGCCCGCGCGGTCGACGCGACGACGCCGGAAGATGCCATCGTGCGCGGCCTCGAGCTTCTGGGCGAGGATCTGCTGGCCTCGCTGCGCCGCCGCCTCTTCGACCGCAACCGCGCCAGCGAGCGTACCCATGCGATCATGGCCGGCGAACGCCGCGCCATCGAGGTTTTCGAACAGCGCGTTTCGGGCGGGCTTGCCGGTATCGCCGTCGACGTTTCCGCCCTCGACGCGACGGAAGCGGAACTGCGCCGCCACATCGAGAGCCACGCGGCGACGCTCGACCGCGTGACGACGGCAGTGGCGATCTGCGGACCCGACAAGCGGCTGAAATTCCGCAACCGCGCTTTTGAAAATCTCTGGGGTCTCGATCCGCAATGGCTCGACGCCGAACCGACCGATGGCGAGATGCTGGATCAGCTCCGCGCGATGCGCCGCCTTCCCGAGCAGGCGAACTTCCAGGCCTGGAAGCAGGGCCGCATGGAGCTCTACACCTCGCCCGATCCGATCGAGGAATACTGGCACCTGCCCGACGGGCGCACGATCAAGGTGCTGGGCCAGGCGCACCCCTTCGGCGGCGTCATCTATCTCTACGAGAACGTGACGGAACAGCTCAATCTCGAAAGTTCCTACAACACGCTCGCCCGCGTGCAGCGCGAGACGATCGATCATCTCTATGAAGGCGTCGCGGTCTTCGGCTCCGACGGGCGCCTGAAGCTTTTCAACCCGGCCTATGCGCGCATCTGGAACCTTCCCGACGAAACGCTCGGTACGCAGCCGCATGTGAACGAAGTCGTCGCGGCCTGCGGGCCTCTCTTCAGCGATGCGGCGGATGCCGAAAATCTGAAGGCGCGGATCATGATGGCCTCGGGCGTCCGCTCGCAGACGACGGGACGGCTCAATCGTCCCGATGGCACGGTCATCGACTATGCCGTTGTA
>CAISYL010000169.1 GCA_903889655.1 uncultured Alphaproteobacteria bacterium
CATGAAGCGGCAAGAGAAGAGCGTCATGAGCATACCGGATCTGGAGCCCCTCCCCTCGGTGCTGATCGAGCCCGTCGTGAGGGCGGCGCTCGTCGAGGATCTCGGCCGCGCCGGCGACATTACCACCCATGCGACGATCTCCGCCGGCGCCCATGCCCGTGTCGTCATTCGCGCGCGCGAGCCGGGCCGCATAGCCGGCCTCGATTGCGCCCGCACGGCCTTCCGCCTGATGGACCCGTCGCTGAAAGTCGCGGTGCAGAAACCCGACGGTTCGGACGTCGAGCCGGGCGACATCATCGCGGCCATCGAGGGGTCCGCCCGCGCCATCATCACCGGCGAGCGCGTCGCGCTCAATTTCATGGGCCATCTCTCGGGCGTCGCCACCGCGACCCGCGCCATCGCCCGCTCGATCGAAGGCACCAGGGCCCGCGTCTGCTGCACCCGCAAGACGACGCCGGGGCTGCGTGCGCTCGAGAAATACGCGGTCCGCGCCGGCGGCGGCTCGAACCACCGCTTCGGCCTCGACGACGGCGTGCTCATCAAGGACAACCACATCGCGGTCGCCGGCGGCGTCCGGGCCGCCATCGAGCGCGCCCGTGCCCATGTCGGCCACATGGTCAAGATCGAGGTCGAGGTCGACACGCTCGACCAGCTCGTCGAGGCGCTCGATGCCGGGGCCGAATTGGTGCTGCTCGACAATATGGGCCCCGCCCAGCTCCGTGAGGCGGTCGCCCTGGTCGCGGGCCGGGCCATCACCGAAGCCTCGGGCCGGATCACGGTCGAAACCGCCCCGGCGATCGCTGCCGCCGGCGTCGACCTCATTTCCTCGGGCGCCCTGACCCATTCGGCCAGAACCCTCGATCTTGGCCTCGACTTCGACAGCCTGACGGCCTGAGTCTCCGCCCCCCTCAGAATGCCCTCTCAGCGGCTTCTGGAAGCCGCTGAAGCGTTTCGACCTTCTGTTCCGGTTATGTACCGCTCCGCCTCGATGGCGCTCCACGGCTTTCTATTCGCCTTGGAGACGCGGATTTGACTAGAATGCGGTCCATTGAAACCAGAAAACACGAATGGGAGGTATTATGGGAAGCGCGAACGGGCGTAAATCCATCTTCATCACCGGCGCCGCCTCGGGCATGGGCCGGGAGACCGCCAAGCTCTTTCATGAGAAGGGCTGGTTCGTCGGCGCCTTCGACCAGAACCTCGAAGGGTTAACGACCCTGGAGGCCGAAATCGGCGCCGGGAACTGCCTGATCCGCCGCCTCGATGTCACCGACAAGAAGGACTACGAGAAGGCGCTGGCCGAATTCGGCGCGGCCACCGGCGGTAAGATGGACATCCTCTTCAACAATGCCGGCATCGGCGCCGGCGGCTTCTTCGACGAGATGGCCTTCGAAGACGTGCTGAAGGTCGTCAACGTCAATTTCATCGGTGTACTGAACGGTATCCATTCGGCGATGCCTCTCCTCAAGGCGACGCCGAACGCGATGTGCTTCACCACCTCGTCCTCGTCGGCGACCTACGGCATGCCGGGCATCGCGGTCTACTCCGCGACGAAGCATGCGGTGAAAGGATTGACGGAAGCCCTCTCGATCGAATTCCGCCGCTACGGCGTTCGTGCCGCCGACGTGCTGCCCGGTCTCATCGACACGCCGATCCTGCCGCCGGGGGCCGCTGCCAACGCGCCGAAGGACGGCATGTTCCGCGCCATCCCGCCGGTCGAGGTCGCCAAGGTCGTCTGGGAAGCCTACGGCTCGGACAAGCTGCACTGGTACGTGCCGCCGGAACTCGCCGAACTCGACAAAGCGGCCGGCAACATGCCGGAACTCGTGCGCGAGCAGATCGCGACGACGGGTCCGATCGCCGCGCTGCTGAAGGCGGCCGAGGACGCGAAGGCCGGCTGATCGTCGTCCGGCATCGCCGGAATTTGAAGTGTCGGATAAAAAAATGGCGGGACCGAAAGTCCCGCCATTTGCAATCCGTCGACGAGCACCGTTACGACGGATTGTAATCGCTGGCGTCGGCCGTGCGGTAGAAGACGTGCTGCCCGATCTTGGCGACCTCGATCATGCGCTGCGCCCAGTTCGGGTTGACATAGGTCGCGTGGTAATAGGTCGCCGGACCGACGATGCTGGTCCGCACATTGCCCGCAAGAACGTAGTGCGCGAGCTTTTGAGCCTTGCGCCACGCTACCGGATCGCGCGGCCGGTCCATGTCGCCCGTGCAGGCGAACGAGAACTGGCACTGCTTCGACTTCTGGCCCTGGAAGACCACGCCGCAGATGCTCGCCGGATAAAGGCCGGAGGTCACGCGGTTGAGGATCACCTCGGCGACTGCTAGCTGGCCCACCGCGCTTTCGCCACGCGCTTCGAAATAGATGCCTTCGGTGAGGCAGCGCCGTTCCTTCTCGAGATCGCGAAGGTTGATATGGATCGTCGGCACCGCCGCGATCGCATTCTGCACGAGCGCCGATGTCGCATCCGCCTGACGGAAGACGGCGGGCACCGCGATCGATGCGGGGCCGGTGGCGGCGAAGCTCGCCTGGAGAAGATGGTCGTTGGTCGGTACGGCAGAGGCAACATGCGTGGCGGCGATAGCCGCGACGGGAAGCGCTTCTGTCGAATTGATGCTGCTGAGAAGGGCGCCGGATACGACGGCGAGCCCGACAAGGCCGACCGTGACGTGCAGTGCGCCAGAGATAGTGTGGCTCACATCGAGCCACTCGAGAAGTCTACGCATCGTTCTCCAATCCGACCGCTTTGTTGTTCACTCAGTCCTCGGAGCAATCTGCTTTCGCACATTGCCTTTTGCCCCCCACTGGGCATTTACCGAGATACTGCGGACAGCGCCGACAGTACGTGCCAGAGCCCGATGCCGTCCCGACACCTGGGCATTCACACACTTAACAAGGACCGCCGAAGTAGCACAGGCACAACGAGGCGACAACCATTTCGTTGCGTTGCGTTGGCGACTTTCTTCTATGTCATTGTCATTTCGAGCATTTCGCAACGAAGTAAATCGGAAAATATGGCTAATTCGCGTGATTATTTGTCGTCTTATCGTGTCCATTCGTCGCAGTTCGCGCATTGGTACGCAGACTGATTCTGTTGCAACCGGCCTCAACTGCGGCAAAAACAAGGCGCGTCAATTCAAAAGATCGATGGCTCCCATGCACTATTTATTCGCGACACTTCGCGTGCCGTTACACAACTTCTGAAAATTTGTTTCAAACCGTTGTCTCACAATATATTCCGTCTACGGATATATATAAACTCGGCGCGCTCGCGACAATAATCCGTATAAGGATCACATATCGGGCCGGACGCATTTCGCGGACAGGCGGCGCGCCCTCGCCCCCCTCCTTCGGAGCCGGCGGCGCCCATGAAAAAAGGGGGCCTTCCGGCCCCCTTCAAAGGTTAACGCGATTGTTAAAAAGCGAGGGAAACCGGCCCTTCGGGGCCTGCTTTCCGTTCACTCATGCCCGGCATTCGCCGCCGCCGAAAGGGCCGCCTGGGCCGCTGCGAGGCGGGCGATCGGCACCCGGTAGGGCGAGCAGGAAACATAGGTGAGCCCCACCTCCTCGCAGAAGGCGATCGAGGCCGGGTCGCCGCCATGCTCGCCGCAGATCCCGAGCTTGATCTCCGGACGGGTGGCGCGGCCCCGCTCGGCCGCGATGCGGACGAGTTCGCCCACGCCCTCGGTGTCGAGCGAGACGAAGGGGTCCTGCGAGATCAGCTTCTTGGTCAGGTAGTCGTTCATGAAATTGGCCGCATCGTCCCGGCTGATGCCATAGGTCGTTTGCGTCAAGTCATTGGTTCCAAAGGAGAAAAACTCGGCCGATTCGGCGATCTGCCGGGCCATCAGGGCGGCCCGCGGCAGCTCGATCATGGTGCCGATCTGGTAGACGAGCTTCGTCCCCTTCTCCTTTTCGACCGCCGCCGCCACGGCGACGATCTTGTCCTTCAGCAGGTCGAGTTCGGCCTTCATCGAGACGAGCGGGATCATGATTTCGGGCGTCACGGCCTCGCCGGTCTCCTTGGCGGCCTCGATGGCGGCCTCGAAGATGGCGCGCACCTGCATCTCGTAGATCTCGGGATAGGTGATGCCGAGGCGGCAACCGCGATGACCGAGCATCGGATTGAACTCGTGGAGTTCCTGCACCCGGCGGGCGAGCTTGTCGGCCGGCATCCCGGTTGCGGCCGAAACCTGGGCGATTTCCTCCGGCGTCTTGGGCAGGAATTCGTGGAGCGGCGGATCGAGCAGACGGATCGTGACCGGCAGGCCCTTCATGATGACGAAGAGCTGGCGGAAATCGTCCCGCTGCATCGGCAGGATCTTTTCGAGCGGCGCGCGCCGGCCCTTGCTGTCGTCGGCCAGGATCATCTGGCGGACGGCGACGATGCGCGTCTCGTCGAAGAACATGTGCTCGGTCCGGCAGAGGCCGATGCCCTCGGCCCCGAACTTGCGGGCCGTCGCCGCGTCGAGCGGCGTCTCGGCATTGGTGCGCACCTTCATGCGGCGATGGCTATCGGCCCAGCCCATCAGAGTGGCGAAATCGCCCGAAAGCTCCGGCTGGAGCATCGGCACCTCGCCCTTGATGACCTGTCCGGTCGAACCGTCGACGGTGATGATATCGCCTTTTTTCACCGTAATGCCCATCACGGTGAACTGCTCGGTCTTGTAGTCGATGCGGATCGAGCCGACGCCGGAGACGCAAGGCCGGCCCATGCCGCGCGCGACGACCGCCGCGTGGCTCGTCATGCCGCCGCGCGTGGTCAGGATCGCGACCGCCGAATGCATGCCGTGAATGTCTTCGGGCGAGGTCTCGATGCGCACCAGAATGACGTTGCGCCCGTCGGCCTTGGCCGCCGCCGCCTCGTCGGACGAGAAGACGACTTCGCCAGCCGCCGCGCCCGGAGAGGCCGGCAGGCCCGTCGCGATGACGTCGCGCGGCGCATCGGGATCGAGCGTCGGATGAAGAAGCTGGTCTAGCGCGGAGGGATCGACGCGGGTGATCGCGGTCTTTTCGTCGATGAGCCCTTCATGCGCCATGTCGACGGCGATCTTGAGCGCCGCCTTCGCGGTCCGCTTGCCGGCGCGCGTCTGGAGCATCCAGAGCTTCGCGTTCTGCACCGTGAACTCGACATCCTGCATGTCGGTGTAATGCTTTTCGAGCCGCTCGAAGACCGCCGACAGTTCGGCGAAGACGTCCGGCATCGCCTCTTCCATCGAGGGCTTCGTATCCTTCGCTTCGAGGCGCGCCTTTTTCGTCAGCGATTGCGGCGTGCGGATGCCCGCAACGACGTCTTCGCCCTGCGCATTGACCAGGAACTCGCCATAGACGGCGCGCTCGCCGGTCGACGGGTTTCGCGTGAAGGCGACGCCCGTGGCCGACGTGTCGCCCATATTGCCGAAGACCATCGCCTGCACGTTGACGGCGGTGCCCCAGCTTTCGGGAATGTTGTGAAGGCGGCGATAGGTTTCCGCGCGCGCATTGCGCCATGAGCCGAAGACGGCGCCGATGGCGCCCCAGAGCTGCTCATGCACGTCCTGCGGGAAGGGCCGGCCGAGCTCTTCCTCGATCCGCGCCTTGTAGCGCGCGATCACTTCCTGCCAGTCGGCGGCGCTGAGATCGGTGTCGAGCGTGTGCTCGTGCTCTTCCTTGTAGTATTCGAGGATTTCCTCGAAATGGTGATGATCGACCTCGAGCACCACGTCGGAATACATCTGGATGAAGCGGCGATAGCTGTCGAAGGCGAAACGCTCGTCGCCCGACCGCTTCGCGAGCCCCGACACCGTGACGTCGTTGAGGCCGAGATTGAGCACCGTGTCCATCATGCCCGGCATCGACGCCCGCGCGCCGGAGCGCACGGAGACGAGCAGCGGATTGGCGGCATCGCCGAATGTCGCGCCGACCGTCTTGCCGACATGATCGAGCGCGGCCGTCACCTGGGCCTCGAGTTCGGCCGGATACTGACGGTCGTTGGCGTAGAAGGCGGTGCAGACTTCCGTGGTGATGGTAAAGCCCGGCGGCACCGGCAATCCGAGATTGGACATCTCGGCGAGGTTCGCGCCCTTGCCGCCAAGGAGATTGCGCATCGACGCCGCGCCTTCCGCCTTGCCGTCACCGAAGGAATAGACCCACTTCTTATCAGCCATTCGCTTACGCCTTTAATTGGGGCAGCACGCCAAACTCAAAATCGTCATGCCCGGGCTCGACCCGGGCATCCAGGGCCGCGCGCTTCGTAGTGGACGCTCTGGATTGCCGGGTCAAGCCCGGCAATGACGAGCCATGGAGAGCCGAGGGCCCTACCCCTCGACCTTCGAAAAATCCGCGACCTCGTGCAAGGCCGCGCGGATCAGCGATAGCAGACGCAACCGATTCTCGCGTACCGGCTTTTCGTCCGCGTTGACAGTGACCTTTTCGAAGAAAGCGTCGACCGGCGCACGGAGCCGCGCCAGCGCGCTCATCGCGGCGGCGAAATCCTCGCGGCCCACGGCATGCGTCGCCTCGGCGCGCGCTTCCTCGATGCGGTCGAAAAGATCGCGCTCTTCCGTCTGTTTAAACAATGCCGGATCGGGCTCGCCGCCATACGTCGCCTTGTCCTTCTTCTCCTCGATGTTGAGGATGTTGACGGCGCGCTTGTAGCCGGCGAGCAGGTTCTTGCCGTCTTCCGTCGCAAGGAATTCCGACAAGGCCTCGACGCGCTTGACGATCAACACGAGATCGTCCTGCGGCTGACCGAGCTGGTTGAGCGCGAAGACGGCATCGACCAGATCGTGCCGCGCACCGCGATCGCGGAGATAGACTTTCAGGCGGTCGGCGAAGAAGGAGAGGAGTTGGTCGACAAAGAACCAAGCCTCTTGCGTCTCCACTCGTCCAACCTGCTCTGAATACGCCGTAGCAATTTTCGCCGCTTCTCTAAATGTAACATTAGGAAGACGCACAACGTTTTCTGAGCGCTCCATGAGTTCGAAGAGATGCACAAAATCCTGATCTGCGCTCTTTGCGGCTTCAATTTCTGCAAAATACTCCTGCGCAATCTCCTGCCGCTCAAAGAGGCTTTTAACAATGGCGTCATTCACTTCACTGCATCTGCGCTCAACATCCATCGCTGCCCTGCCAAATAGCGCGTCACGGAGACCAACGCGCAAATTAGCCTCAAAGATAATGCGGATGACACCCAACGCCGCCCGACGAAGAGCGAAAGGATCTTTGGAGCCTGTGGGCGTTTCGCCGATGGACCAGAAACCCATCAGGGTGTCGATCTTGTCAGCCAGTGCGATGATCTTGCCGAGTGGTGACGCAGGCACAGCATCCGACGGACCGATCGGCGCGTAATGTTCGGCAATCGCATTGGCGATCTCGTCGCCGAGACCGTCAGCCTTGGCGTAATAGCCGCCCATCAGCCCCTGCAACTCGGGGAACTCGCCGACCATGCCGGAGGTAAGGTCGGCCTTGGCGAGACGGCCTGCGATTTCGGCCTTGTTCGGATCGACGCCGGGAATGACGGCGGCGAGTTCACGTGCGAGCCTGGCGATGCGCTCGGCCTTTTCGCGCACCGTGCCGAGCTTCGCCTGGAAGACGACTTCTTCCAGTTTCGGCAACCGGCTTTCGAGCGTCACCTTCCGGTCCTGATCCCACAGGAAGCGCGCGTCGGAGAAGCGGGCGCGCAGCACGCGCTCATTGCCGTTGACGATGGCCGCGCCGCCGTCTTCCGCGACGAGGTTCGCGATCACAATAAAGCGTGGCGCGAGCTTTCCGCTCGCATCCGTGAGCGCGAAATATTTCTGGTTGGCGCGCATGGTGCTGGTCAGCACTTCCTGCGGCACCGACATGAACTGGTCGTCGATCTTGCCCATCAGCGGCACCGGCCATTCGACCAGCCCCGCGACTTCGGCGAGCAGCCCCTCGTCCTCGAAGAGTTCGAGGCCCACATCGGCGGCGAGCTTCAACGCGCCGTCCTTGATGACGGCGGCGCGCGCCGCCGGATCGAGGATCACCTTCGCGGCCCGGAGCTTCGCTTCGTAGTCGGCAAACGATGAAACGCTGAACCCGTCCGGCGCCATGAAGCGATGACCATAGGTCATGTCGCCCGACGAAATTCCCGCAATCTCAAAGGGAACGACCTGTCCGCCCAAAATACAAAGTACTGAATGGAGCGGCCGGACCCAACGAAGCTGCTCCCGGCTTGCATATGCACCAGCCACTCCATAACCACCGGCCACGCCGTAGCCTGATGCCGTTGGGGCAGACACAACGCCACCCCAGCGCATCGATTTCGGCCAGGGAAAGGCGCGCACGACCTCGGGCACGATCTCGGCGATGAGATCGGCGGTGGCGCGGCCCGCGCGTTCGGTGATCGCGATGTAGAAGGCGCCCTTCTTGTCCTCCTGCACCGTCGCCTGATCGATCGACGCCAATCCCGCGGCGCGCAGAAAACCCTGGATCGCCTGATCGGGCGCGCCGACCTTCGGACCCTTGCGCTCTTCCTTCACGTCCGGCGTCTTCTCCGGCAATCCGTCGATGACGAGCGCGAGACGGCGCGGCGTCGCGAAGGCCCGCGCATTCGTCGCCTCGACACCCGCCGCCTTCAGCGCGTCGGTGACGAGACGCATGAAATCTTCGCTCGCGCGCTTCTGCATGCGGGCCGGAATTTCTTCCGAGAAAAGTTCGAGAAGGAGTTCGCTCATGCCGCGCCCCCCGCCGGCGTTTTCAGCCAGGCTTCGGCGCAGCCCTTGGCCAGCGCACGAACGCGGCCGATATAGGCCTGACGTTCGGTGACCGAGATCACGCC
>CAISYL010000170.1 GCA_903889655.1 uncultured Alphaproteobacteria bacterium
ACCCCGCTCGCAAAGCGATGCCGGATGCAGGCGTGCTGGAGCAGATCCTTCGGATGCTGCGGCCGCCCGTGGGCCGCGAGATAGGCCGGCGAGGCGGCGGCGAGAATCCGTTGTCTGCGCGGACCGATCGGCACCGCGATCATGTCCTGCTCCAGCCGCTCGTCATAACGGATGCCGGCATCGAAACCCGCCGCGAGAACGTCGACGAAGGTATCTTCGGCGACAACTTCGAGCGTTATGCCGGGATGCGTCTTCAGAAAACCGGTCACTATGGGCGGGAGAATCCGGTGCGCCGCGATCGACGGCACGTTGAGCCGCAGCGTCCCCATCGGGCTGTCGCGAAAGCCGTTCACGACGTCGAGCGCCGACGAGACTTCGCCGAGCGCGGGCACGAGACGCTCCAGCAACCGCGTGCCGGCCTCGGTCGGCGTCACGCTCCGCGTCGTGCGATTGAGAAGCCGGACGCCGAGACGCGATTCCAGCCGCCGGACCGCCTCGCTCAGGCTCGAGGCGGAGACGCCGCGCGTCGCGGCCGCGCCACGGAAGCTGCGGGCCCCGGCGACGGCGGCAAAGGCGCTCAGATCGGCGAGATCGGGTTCGGCCATTGTTCGATATTCCGTACAAGCTGTCTTGAGAATAGCGGATTATCGGACGGCGCTCCAGACGGCATATTCCCGGCATGTTCAAGGCCGACGAAATCGGCAAGGGATCGAGGAGAACACGAATGAAACAGCTTCAACTGGGCAAGACCGGCCCCAAGGTTTCCGCTTTCGGCCTCGGCGCCATGGGCATGTCCGGCATGTACGGGCCCTCCGACCGGCAGGAGAGCCTCGCCACCATCGACGCCGCGCTCGATGCCGGCATCACGCTGATCGATACGGGCGATTTCTACGGCATGGGCCATAACGAGATGCTGATCGGCGAGGCGCTGCAAGGCGTCAAGCGCGAGAAGGCGATTATCAGCGTCAAGTTCGGCGCCTTGCGCGATCCCGCGAACGGTTTCGGCGGCGTCGACGCGCGGCCGGCGGCGATGAAGAATTTTCTCGCCTATTCGCTGCAACGTCTCGGCCTCGACTACATCGATATCTATCGCCCCGCGCGCCTTGATCCCGCCGTTCCGATCGAGGAGACGATCGGCGCGATGGCCGAGATGGTGAAGGCGGGCTACATCCACCACATCGGATTGTCGGAAGTCGGTGCGGCGACGCTGCGGCGCGCCGCTGCCGTCCATCCGATTTGCGACCTCCAGATCGAATATTCGCTGATCTCGCGCGGGATCGAGGACGCGGTGCTGCCGGCCGCCCGCGAGCTCGGCATTGCCATCACCGCCTACGGCGTTCTCTCACGCGGCCTCATCAGCGGGCACTGGGACAAGAAAGTTCTGGCACCCGGTGACTTCCGCGCCCACAGCCCCCGTTTTCAGGGCGAAAATGTCGATGCGAATCTCGCTCTCGTCGATGCCTTGCGGAAGATCGCGGGCGATCTCGGCGTCAGCGTTGCGCAAGTCGCGATCGCCTGGGTGACGGCGCAGGGCGAAGACATCGTTCCCCTCATCGGGGCGCGCCGCCGCGACAGGCTCGCCGAAGCGCTCGGCGCGCTGGACGTGAAACTGGGTGCGGATGAGCTTGCCGCGATCGAGCGCGCCGTGCCGAAAGGCGCGGCTGCGGGCAGCCGCTACCCGGCACCGCAGATGGCGCATCTCGACAGCGAGAAGTAGTTACTTCAGCAGCACGTTGGCGATTTCGCGAAGCTGGGTTCTGGCGCGCAGGAGGTAAAAGCCCTGCGCGGCCAGATGGCTTGGCGCGAATTGCGCATCGGGCGCGCCGTTGACGACAATCCAGGGCGACAGCGCGGCCGCTTCGCGGAACGTGTCGAGCATCTGGGCCCAGTTCTTCTCCAGGCCACGCTCCTTGATGACCGGCGCGAAATCCTGACCGAGCCCTTTCAGGATCATGTAATAGCCGTAGAGCTTGCCCTTGGTGTTGTAGAAGACGTCGTCGGCATTCGTGTCGATCAAGTCATGCGAATGTTCGCGCACCTCGGTGTCGAGTACGGCGGATTGCGAACCGAGATCGCTCGCGAAACGCTCCAGCGTCGCCATCAGATTGTCGGAGCGGCGCTCGAAGGTCGCGTTGCCCTTCGAGAGGCGCGCGTTGTAGCGGATGAGCGCGCGGCGGGCTTCGCGATATTGCGATTCCGAACTTGCCTTGATGGCGAGCGACACGCTCGGGTTCCAGATCCAGACGTCGCCCGGATATTGCAGGAGCCCGGCCGCCTTCTGCAGATCGACGTCAGCTTCGCTGCTCCCTCGCGAACGCCCCACCTGATCCGTCATCTCGAATGAAAAGCGCGCCAGCGCCGAGACGATACCGGTCTGATAGTTCGGCATGTTGTCGAGCATCGCGCCCGGCTGGAAGAAGGGATCGTTGGCGGTCCAGGAATTCTCGTTGACCTCGCGATCGATCAGCGCCGCCATCATCGCGACGGCCTGGCTACCGCCTTCGCCGATCGCGTTGGCACCGGACGGCATGAAGTCCGGATTGTCGTCGACCCGGCTCACGATCAGCATGCCGATCGGATAGTAGAAGAGAATGACGACGACGAGGGCGACGAAGGCGCGCCATACAATGCCGCCAAGGCCGGGTTGATTGATCCTCGAAAAGAGGCCACCGCCGACCGCAGGGGCCGCAGCAGCGAAGGCATCGCCGCTCGATCCACCTGAGAACCATCCCTTGCGATAGAGCCAGCGGTGCCGTGCCCAGTCGCGCAGATTGGCCAGGCTCTCACGAAAGGACATTTGGCTCCGCTCCCGTCGGTGGACGTGCCTTTACTAGATGGGAAGATACGCCCGCTGGTCAAGCGGACGCCACGGTATCAGATGAAGCCGACGATCTCGCGCACGCGCTTGTAGATCGGATCGGCGATCATGCGAGCGCGTTCGGCGCCTGAGGCGAGCACGTCGTCGATATAGCCCTGATCGTGGTCGAGCATACGTTTCATTTCGTTCGTGATCGGCGACAATTTCTCGACCGCGAGCTCGGCAAGCGCCGGCTTGAAGACAGAAAATTGCGCGCCGTCGAACTGCGCCAGCACCTCGGCCTTGGACAGACCGGATAGCGCCGCATAGATACCGACGAGATTGTCCGCACCCGCCCGGCCTTCGAGCCCTTCGACGGTGAGGGGCAGGGGATCGGGATCAGTCTGGGCTTTCCGGATCTTCACGGCGATATCGTCGGCGGAATCTTTCAGCGTGATGCGCGAATAATTCGACGGGTCCGATTTCGACATCTTCTTGGTGCCGTCGCGAAGCGACATGACGCGCGTCGCCGGCCCCATGATGAGGGGTTCAGGCAGCGGAAAGAAGTCCGTGCCGCCCGTTTCGGCGAAGTCGTTGTTGAACTTCTGCGCGACGTCGCGGGCGAGCTCCAGATGCTGCTTCTGATCCTCGCCGACCGGTACATGCGTCGCGCGGTAGAGAAGGATGTCGGCGGCCATCAGCACCGGATAGGTGTAAAGGCCGACGGAGGCCTGCTCGCGATCCTTGCCGGCCTTCTCCTTGAACTGGGTCATCCGGTTCATCCAGCCGATGCGCGCGACGCAGTTCAGGATCCAGGCGAGTTCGGCATGGGCCGGCACTTTCGACTGGTTGAAGATGATATGCGTCTTCGGATCGATACCGGCCGCGATATAGGCGGCCGCAACCTCGCGCGTGTTGGCGGCGAGTTCCTTCGGATCCTGCCAGGCCGTGATCGCGTGCATGTCGACGACACAATAAAGGCACTCATGCGTCTCCTGGAGCCCGACGAAATTGCGGATCGCTCCGAGATAATTGCCAAGATGCAGGTTGCCCGTGGGCTGGACGCCCGAGAAGACACGGTTGGTCGGCTTTTCCATCAAGACTGTCCGTCACGCCGGCCCCGAAAGTGGGGCGTTGCCGCGAGGTTTATGCGGCTGGACCGCGGTTGGCAATCCTGACACCCGCTCCTCCATTCGTTTTCACCGACTCCGGGTCTTTTCCGGGTGCGGCATTTTGAGAATTATTCTAATCTGCCTTGACACTCGCCGTTGCGTTTCCTAGTTTTGAACTGTTCTAATCAGGAGAGCGCGCCATGAGCGACCAGAAGAGCGACAAACCGAACCGCCTCACCACCTCGGCAGGCATCCCTGTTCCCGACAACCAGAATGCGCTGACGGCGGGGCCCCGCGGGCCGCTCCTCGTGCAGGACTGGCAGCTTTTCGAGAAGCACGCCCATTTCAACCGCGAGCGCATTCCCGAGCGCGTCGTCCATGCCAAGGGCTCCGCCGCCTTCGGCATCTTCCGCGTCAATAACGACATCACGAAATACACCAAGGCGAAGCTCTTCGAGCATAACGGCAAGGAGACGCCGGTCTTCCTGCGCTTCTCGACGGTCGCGGGCGAACGCGGCGCGGCCGATGCCGAGCGCGACGTGCGCGGCTTCGCCGTGAAGTTCTATACCGACGAAGGCAACTGGGATCTCGTCGGCAACAACACGCCGGTCTTCTTCGTGCGCGATCCCTACAAGTTCCCCGACTTCATCCATACGCAGAAGCGCGATCCGCGCACCAATCTGCGTAATCCGACCGCGATGTGGGATTTCTGGTCGCTGAGCCCTGAAAGCCTTCATCAGGTGACGATCCTCTTCTCGGATCGCGGTATCCCGAAGACGCTCCGCCACATGCATGGCTTCGGCTCGCACACCTACAGCTTCATCAACGCGAAGAACGAGCGCTTCTGGGTCAAGTTCCACTTCAAGTCGATGCAGGGCATCGAGAACCTCACCGACGCGGAGTCGACGAAGCTCATCGGCGAGGACCGCGAAAGCCATCAGCGCGATCTCTATGCCTCGATCGAGAAGGGCGACTTCCCGAAATGGCGCGTCATGATCCAGGTGATGCCGGAAGCGGACGCCGACAAGACGCCCTACAATCCCTTCGACCTGACGAAAGTCTGGCCGCACAAGGATTATCCGCTGATCGAGGCGGGCGTGCTGACGCTCAACAGGAACCCGGAGAATTACCACGCCGAGGTCGAGCAATCGACCTTCTCGCCGGCGAATGTCGTGCCGGGTATCGGCCACAGTCCCGACAAGATGCTGCAGTTCCGCATCTTCTCCTATGCGGACGCGCATCGCCATCGCGTCGGCGTCAACGCGGAGGCGCTTCCCGTCAACCGTCCGCGCGTCGAGGTTCACAATTATCACCGCGACGGTGCGATGCGCTTCGACGGCAATGCCGGCGGCGCGGTCAATTACGAGCCGAACTCCTTCGGCGGACCGAAGGAAGATCCGAGCGTCAAGGAACCGCCGCTGAAAATCTCGGGCGATGCCGACCGCTACAATCATCGCGACGGCAATGACGACTATACCCAGGCCGGCGATCTCTTCCGCCTGATGTCGGATGCGCAGAAGGCGAGCCTGATGGATGCGATCGCGGGTGCGATGGCAACAGTGCCGGAAGAAATCCAGCGCCGCCAGATCGGACACTTCGCGAAAGCCGATCCGGCTTACGGTGCCGGCGTCGCCCAGCGTCTCGGATTGAAGGAGCTTCGCGGCGCGGCTGAGTAAGTTCTCCTTCCTCAGTCCAGCGTGCGAAACGCGGCCCCGGCGAGGGAAAGTTGCCGGGGCCGCATCTTTTTTGGAAGGATTCAGCTTCGCTGAAGGCCCGGCGAGGAAAATTGCCGGGCCGCGGCTTTTCAGGCACCGCCCCTGCGCAGGGGCCGCATGATGTCCGAATAGCGCGCCGCGCCGGTGATCTGGCAGAAGATCGCATAGGCGAGAAGACCGCCCGCGACGAGGCCGGTCAGCACCGAGACGCTCCAGATGAAGCGCAGCTCGAACCAGGGTGCAAGAAAGCGCGCTCCGACATAAAGCACCGCGCCCATGCCCGCCGAGGCGAGCAAGGTCAGCGGCAGGCGCTTCATCAACTGCGCATCGGGCACGAAATGTCCATGCTTCCAGAGGCGCAGCCCGAGCTGACCGGTATTCACCCAGGCCGCGATCGAGGTTCCCATTGCGATACCCGCAAAGCCGAAGAACTGGAACAGCAGAATGCTCGACGCGATATTGACCGCGATCGAAATGGCGGCGAATTGCAGCGGCGTCCGCGTATCCTCGCGCGCATAAAAGGCGGGCGAGAAAACCTTGTTGAGCACGAAGGCCGGAAGACCGATCGCATAGATCAGCAGCGCGATCGCGGTCGCGTGCGTGTCGGCGCCGTGGAAATGTCCGCGCTCGAACAGCACCTTGATGATGTCATAGGGAATGATCGCCAGAGCGACGGCAGCGGGCACCGTCAACAGCAGCGAGAATTCGATGGCCCGGTTCTGACTCCAATGCGCGCCCTGATCGTCGCCCGCCCGCAACCGCCGCGAGAGATCGGGGAGCAGCACGACGCCGATGGCGATGCCGATGACACCCAAGGGAAACTGATAGATGCGGTCGGCGTAGTAAAGCCATGAGACCGCGCCCGCCTGCCATGAGGCCATGATGGTGCCGATGGTGAGGTTCAACTGTCCGATACCGCCCGAGATGAGACCGGGAACGGCGAGAAACAACAGCCGCTTTACTTCGGGCGTCAGCTTCGGCCAGCGCAGTCTGAGCGACATGCGCGCGCGGTGGCAGGAGATGGCAAGCCAGATGAACTGGATGATGCCCGCCGCCATGACGCCCCAGGAGAGCGCGAGGCCCGGATTGGTTGCGAGCGGCACGACAAAGAAGAGCGCCGCGATCATCGTGATGTTCAGCATCACGGGCGCGGCGGCGCCGGCGAAGAACTTGCCCAGCGAGTTCAGGATCGCCGACTGCACGGCGGTGAGCGAGATGAAGAGGAGATAAGGGAAGTTCACCCGCGTGAATTGCACCGCCCATTCATGCTTCTGCGGATCGTCGCCGAAACCGGGCGCGAAGAGCCACATCAGCCAGGGCATGCCGATCTCGACCAAAATCGTGAAGACGAGAAGACCGGCAAGCAGTACCGAGGTCGCATCCTCGGCGAAGCGGCGCGCCGAGGCTTCGCCGTCGCCTTCGAGGCGCTTGGCGAAAAGCGGCACGAAAGCCGAGTTGAAGGCGCCTTCCGCGAAAATGGCGCGGAACATGTTGGGAAAACGGAAGGCGACAAAAAAGGCGTCGGCGATCGGCCCCGTGCCCAGCGCGGACGCCACCATCATGTCGCGCAGGAAACCGAGAACGCGGGAGAGGAAAGTCGTGCCGCCAACGGTGGCGGCTGAACGCATGAGATTCATCGGGGGAAACGCCTCGAAGCCGTCATTCCGCCGCCGCCGTTTCTTCGCGGCGACGCGACTTCGCGGGGCGCGCCTTCTCGACGGGGTTCTCCAGCGCCTCGAGCAGATGACGCTCGACGGCTTTGCGCTTGTTGGCGTTGGTGACCTTGTGCCCGATGACGTCCTTTACATAGAAGACGTCGACGGCGCGCTCGCCATAGGTCGCGATATGGGCCGAGCCGATGGTGAGGCCGAGATGGAAGAGGGCCTTGGTCAATGCGTGAACGAGACCCGGCCGGTCGAGGCCGTTGACTTCGATGACGGTGAAAGCGTCCGACGCGTTGTTGTCGATGAAAACCTGCGGCGCGATATCGAAGGCTTCCGCGCGACGCTCGCCCTTGAAGCGCTGTTCGATCAGATCGGGCGGCAGCATCTCGCCCGACAGCACCTTGCGGATCGTTTCCTCGAGACGTTTCACGCGGCGTTCTTCGGCGATCGCGCCGCCATGCTGGTCCTGCACCCAGAGCATGTCGAGCGCCATGCCGTCGCGCGTGGTGAAGATCTTCGCGTCGACGATGTTCATGCCGAGAATGGCGCAGGCGCCGGCGAAGCGCGAGAAGAGGCCCGGATGGTCCTGCGCGTAAAGCGTGATCTCGGTGACGTCGCGCGTCGGATCGGACTGCGCCGCGACCGTCAGCGCATCCTTCGCTTCGGCGATGAGCCTCGCCTGACGCTCCAGGACATTGGTGTCGAAGGAAAGCCAATAGGCTTCCGTATGGCGGGCGAGATAGGCGCCCCAATTTTCCGCCGACCAGTCCGACAGGCGCTCGCGCAAGGCCGCCTTCGCCTCCGCGACGCGGTTGGCGCGATTGAGAAGCGCGTCGCCGCCCTGCAGCACGGCGAGCGTCTCGTAATAGAGTTCGCGCAGAAGCTGTCCCTTCCAGCCATTCCAGACGCCGGGACCGACCGCCGTGATGTCGACGACCGTCAGGATGAAGAGCATTTTCAGCCGCTCGGGGCTCTGCACAAGATTGGCGAAATCGCGGATGGTGCGCAGGTCCGAGATGTCGCGCTTCTGTGCGACGTCGCTCATCACGAGATGGTTCTTGACGAGCCAGGCGACCGATTCCGTTTCGCCCTTGCTCATGCCGAGGCGCGGACAAAGATGTTTCGCGATGCGCTCTCCCGCTTCGGAATGATCCTCGTCGCGGCCCTTGGCGATGTCGTGGAGGAAGACCGAGAGATAGACCGCGTTGCGGCTCTGGATCGCTTCCATCAGCTCGTTCGCCAGCGGATGCTCTTCCTTGTGAACATGCTTCTCGACTTCCGAGAGGATGCCGATCGCGCGCAGCAGATGCTCGTCCGCCGTGTAGTGGTGATACATGTTGAATTGCATCAAGGCGACGATACGGCCGAAATCCGGCACGAAGCGGCCGAGCACGCCGGCCTCGTTCATCATGCGCAGCGTGTGTTCCGGGTCCTTGTGCGAGGTCAGGATTTCGAGAAAGAGACGGTTCGCTTCCGGATCGGCGCGAAGATCGGCGCCTATATATTTCAGCGAGCGCGTGACGAGTTTCAGCGCATCGGGATGAAGTTCGAGACCATGCGCATCCGCAAGATGGAAGATGCGGATGATGTTGACCGGGTCCTGCTCGATCATCTTGTCGTTCTGAAAGGCGAGGCGGCCGCTTTCGAGCTTGTAGCCCTTCATCATCTTCTTCTTGCGGCGGAGCGCCTGCATGAAGCGTCCGATGCCGGGCTTCTTCTTTTTCTCCTGCTCTTCGAGCGCCGCGCAGAAGATGCGCGTCAGATCGCCCACATCCTTGGCGACCAGGAAATAGTGCTTCATGAAACGCTCGACGGCCTTGAGGCCCGCATGGCCCTGATAGCCGAGACGCTTTGCCATTTCGGTCTGCACGTCGAAGGTGATGCGCTCTTCCGCGCGGCCGGTCAGGAAGTGCAGCTCGCAACGCACGGCCCAGAGAAAATCCTCCGCCTTGCGGAAGGTCGCGAATTCCTCGCGCGTGAAGACGCCGACGCCGACGAGGTCGGAGGGTTGCTTGACGCGGTAGATATATTTGCCGATCCAGAAGAGCGTGTTGAGATCGCGCAGGCCGCCCTTGCCTTCCTTGACGTTGGGCTCGACAAGATAGCGACTCTCGCCGGCGCGTGCGTGACGGCCATCGCGCTCGGCGAGCTTTGCCTCGACGAATTCGTTGCCGGTGCCTTTGACGACTTCAGCGTCGAAGCGCTTTTCGAATTCATCGAAGAGCGCCTTGTCGCCATGGAGAAAGCGCGCCTCGAGGAGTGCCGTGCGGATGGTGAAATCCTCGCGCGCGAGGCGGATGCAATCGGCGACCGTGCGCGTCGAATGACCGACCTTGAGGCCGAGATCCCAGAGGACATAGAGCATGTATTCGACGGTGCTCTCGCCCCAGGGCGTCTGCTTGTAGGGACGCAGGAAAAGGAGATCGATGTCCGAACCCGGCGCCAGCGTGCCGCGACCGTAGCCGCCGACCGCCGCGATCGAGATCTTTTCGGCCTGGCTCGGATTGGCGAGAGGGAAGACCTTTGCAACGGTCACGTCGTGAAGGGCGCGGATGATCGTGTCCTGGAGATAGCAGAGGCTTTCGGCGCAGACGCGGCCGCGATGGGCACCCTGTTCGAGCCGTTCGCGCGCCTTCGCCCGTCCCGCCGCCATCGTCTTCTTCAACACATCGACGAGCGCGCGCTTCAGCGGCTCGGGCGCGCCCTGATGACGGTCGGCCGCCGCTTCGAGCTCGGCGGCGAGTTTCGCCGGATCGACGATTTCGAGAAGGCTCGGCAGCATGCGGGCCATTGGGGCCACTCCCTGGGGCCGGACGGGTCCGGGTGTCATCGGCGCGACCGCCGGAGGGCGGCGCGGCGCATCTTATAACAGGCTCTCCAAATATGGTGTTGATTGCACCGGAAAGCACCGGTTTTCGTGCCTTCTCGCCGCCGCCCTGAATAACACGGTGCGGTAGATTACGAAGATTTCATCGCTTGCCTCGATTTCGTCCGATTGCCGCCAGAAAGCCGCCCCGCGTCGGGCCGAGACTGCCTTTCGACGAGCCGGCCACAAGCGCAGCCCCCCTCGCGAACGGACCGGCCTCGACCCGAGCGGCACGCCCTTCCCCCCAGGGCGTGCCGCTCTCTTTTTGTCCAGATGACACCAGGCTGAACCAGGCATTGCCAAGGTTTAAGGCGGTGTTCTCTTTCCCGTGCCGGGGGCCGCTCCCATGTCGAAGATGCACGGGCTTATTCAGACAGGGAGAAGATGATGATCAGACTTGCAGCTTCGGCGGCTCTCGCCGCCTTTGTCGCAATGGCTGCCGCTCCGGCCTTCGCCGCCACCGGCGACACGCTCTCGCAAAGCGACGCACAGGATCTCTGCGCCAGGCTCCAGACGCAGTATCAGGACCTCACGCCCTTCAAGAAGGGGTTGCCCTACTGGAAGGACGCGAGCGACGAAGCCCAGAAAGGCGAACAGGCCTGCAAGAACGGCAATGCTCCGACGGGCGCCCGGGACATGCAGTCCGCGATCTCGGACATGTATGTGAAGCCGGATACGCTCTGACGCCCTGGTCCCCGGGGGCTTGGCCCTCAGACGTCCCCGGCGCTCAGGCTCTTCAGCCGATAGAGCATGTCGAGCGCCTCGCGCGGCGTCAGTTCGTCGGGGTTGACGGCCTTCAATGCCTCTTCCGCCGCGCTCCTTTGCGGTGCGGCGGGGGCGGCTTTCACCGATGCCGAGAAGAGGGGGAGATCGTCGATCAGCACGTGGGCGCGGTCGCTCGAACCGTCCTTCTCCAGCGCCGTCAGAACTTCGCGCGCGCGATGGATGACGGCGGGAGGCAATCCGGCGAGCTTTGCAACCTGAATGCCGTAAGAACGGTCGGCGGCGCCGGGGCCGACCTCGTGCAGGAAGACGACATCGCCCTCCCATTCCTTGACACGCATCGTCGCATTGGCGAGGTGCGGCAGCTTCTCGGCGAGCGCCGTCAGTTCGTGGTAATGGGTCGCGAAAAGGGCGCGGCTCTTGTTCACCTCGTGCAGATGCTCGACCGCCGCCCAGGCGATCGAGAGCCCGTCGAAGGTCGCCGTGCCGCGGCCGATCTCGTCGAGGATGACGAGCGAGCGCGGGCCCGCCTGATTGAGGATCGCCGCCGTCTCGACCATCTCGACCATGAAGGTCGATCGGCCGCGCGCAAGATCGTCGGCGGCGCCGACCCGGGAGAAAAGACGGTCGACCGTGCCGATATGCGCATCTTCGGCAGGCACGAAACTTCCCATCTGGGCCAAGATTGCGATCAGCGCATTCTGCCGCAGGAACGTCGATTTACCAGCCATGTTGGGGCCGGTGAGCAGCCAGAGGCGATGCGCCTCGTCGCCTTCGCCGGTGAGATCGCAATCGTTCGGCACGAAGGGCGTCGCGCTCGCCTCGCGTTCGAGGGCGGCCTCCACGACGGGATGGCGGCCGCCCTTGATGCGGAAGGCGAGGCTCTGATCGACGCGGGGCCGCGTGTAACGCCGCTCGGCGGCAAGTTCGGCAAGTGCCGCCGTCGCATCGAGCACGCCCAGCGCCGAGGCCGCATGCGCGATCACGTCGGCTTTTTCCAACGTCGCGGCGACGAGTTCGTCGAAATGGCCGAGTTCGATTTCGAGGACGCGGCCCGCCGCCTCCGCGATGCGGCTGGCGAGATCGGCAAGTTCGCCGGTGGTGAAGCGCACGGCATTCGCCAGCGTCTGTCGATGGATATAGCTCTGCGACAATGGTGGCGCCAACATGCGCTCGGCATGTTTCGGCCCGACTTCGATGTAATAGCCGAGAACGTTGTTGTGCCTGACCTTCAGGACCGAGATGCCCGTCTCGTCCGCATATCTCGATTGCAGGCCCGCAATCAGCCGCCGGCTTTCGTCGCGCAGCATGCGGAGTTCGTCGAGCGGCGGCGAAAAGCCCGGCGCGATGAAACCGCCATCGCGCGCGATCAGCGGCAGCTCCTGCGCGAGCGCCGCGGCGAGACGGTCGCGCAGCGCCGCGCCGGCGCTGCGGATCGCATCCGCGGCGGCGGCGATCTCATTCGGCAAGGGCAACAAGGATGTCGGCGCGCGGTCGAGCAGGCTCGCCAGCTCATGCGAGGCCGTCAGCCCGTCGCGGATCGCGGCCAGATCGCGCGGGCCGCCGCGACCGAGAGAAAGCCGCGTCAGCGCGCGCGCCATGTCGGGCGCCGATTTCAATTCGGCGCGAAGCCTCGCCCTGAGATCGCGGGCCTCGACAAAGCATTCGACTGCGTCGAGCCTTTCATTGACCGCGAGCGGATCGGTCAGCGGCGCGGCGAGGCGCGCGCTCAATTCGCGGGCACCGGCGCCCGTCACCGTGCGGTCGATGGTCGCAAAAAGCGATCCCTTCGTCTCGCCCTTCAGCGTCTTCACCAGTTCGAGATTGGCGCGCGTCGCCGCATCGATCGCCATCGCCGCACCCGATGCCACGCGACTTGGCGGCTGCAAGGCCGGCATCCGGCCGACCTGCGTCAACTCCACATAACCGAGGAGCGCGCCCATGGCCGCGATCTCGGCCTTCGTGAAACTGCCGAAACCATCCAGCGCGCCGACGCCGAGATGCGAGGTCAGCCGTCGCTCGGCGGCGCCTGAATCAAAGCGCGCGCCGGGAAGCGCCGTCACCGACGCCACATGGCTCTCGATCAGCGCCGACAGCGTTTCGTCGCGAAAGATGCCGTCGGCCACCAGAAGCTCGCCCGGATCGAGCCGCGCGAGTTCCGCCCCGAGCGCGCCTTCGGTGACGCTCGTCACTTCGAATTCACCGGTCGACACATCGGCCCATGCGAGACCGAACCCCTGGTCGGCCCCGGTGCGGGCCAGCGCCGCCAGATAATTGTGAGCGCGCGCATCGAGCAGCGTGTCCTCGGTGAGCGTGCCCGGCGTCACGAGACGGACGACCTCGCGGCGAACGACCGATTTCGCACCCCGCTTCTTGGCTTCCGCAGGGTCCTCGGTCTGTTCGCAGACCGCGACCTTGAAGCCCGCGCGGATCAGGCGTTCGAGGTAGCTCTCATGGGAATGGACGGGGACGCCGCACATGCGGATATCCTCGCCAAGATGCTTGCCTCTTTTCGTCAACGCGATGTCGAGCGCTTCGGCGGCGCTCACGGCATCGTCGAAGAACATCTCGTAGAAATCGCCCATCCGGTAAAAGAGCAGCGCATCCGGATAGGCGCGCTTGATCTCCAGATATTGGGCCATCATCGGCGTGGCATCGGCCGGGATCGCCGCCACGGCTCCGGCATCCGGCGCGTCGTCGTTGACTTCGCTCAAGGCGGGGGCGGCTGGCTGTGACATGATTCCGGACATGGGGCGGAGCCTAACAGATCGATCCCTGCCGAAAAGAGGCAGCGGAAAGAGCGCCGATAAATCCCGATCCTCAGGCTAAATCAACCAACTTCGCTTGTTATTAGGGTCTCGGGGGCCTAAAAAGCGGGCTCGCCCGCCCCTGTGGACAAGTTGAACGCACCCGCCCGGATTCGAAGTCATCATGAGCAAAAAACGCCGCCAGTTCACCGACGAGGAAGCGCTCCTCTTCCATTCCCAGGGCAAGCCCGGGAAGCTCGAAATCACGCCGACGAAGCCCATGGCGACCCAGCGGGACCTGTCGCTGGCCTATTCGCCGGGCGTCGCGGTGCCGGTTCGCGCCATCGCCGAGAACCCGGACGCGGCCTACGACTACACCTCCAAGGGCAATCTGGTGGCCGTCATCTCGAACGGCACGGCGATCCTCGGGCTCGGCGATCTCGGCGCACTGGCCTCAAAGCCGGTGATGGAGGGCAAGGCCGTCCTCTTCAAGCGCTTCGCCGACGTCGACTCGATCGACCTCGAGATCGACACCAAGGCGAAGGATCCGGACAGCTTCATCAATGCGGTCCGCTATCTCGGACCGTCCTTCGGCGGCATCAACCTCGAAGACATCTCGGCCCCGGACTGCTTCATCATCGAAAGCCGGCTACGCGAACTCATGAACATTCCGGTGTTTCATGACGACCAGCACGGCACGGCGATCATCACGGCGGCCGGTCTCATCAACGCGCTTTACCTCACGGGCCGCGACATCAAGACGACGAAGATGGTCGTCAACGGCGCAGGCTCGGCAGGCATCGCCTGTCTCGAACTCGTCAAGGCGATGGGCCTGCCGCATGAAAACGCGCTTCTCTGCGACACCAAGGGCGTCATCTATCAGGGCCGCACCGAGGGCATGAACCAGTGGAAGTCGGCGCACGCCGTTGCGACCGAGGCGCGCACGCTTGATGACGCCATGGTCGGCGCCGACATCGTGCTCGGCCTGTCGGTGAAAGGCGCGCTGACGCCCGCCATGATCAAATCGATGGCGCCGAAGCCGATCATCTTCGCGATGGCCAATCCCGATCCCGAGATCACGCCGGAAGAAGTCGCCACGGTGCGCGACGATGCGATCGTCGCCACCGGCCGTTCGGACTACCCGAACCAGGTCAACAACGTGCTCGGCTTTCCCTATATCTTCCGCGGCGCGCTCGACGTGCGCGCAACGCAGATCAATGAAGACATGAAGATCGCCTGCGCCCAGGCGATCGCGAAGCTGGCGCGCGAAGACGTGCCGGACGAGGTTGCCGCCGCCTATCAGGGCGAGCGTCCACGCTTCGGCCCGCAATACATCATCCCCGTGCCGTTCGATCCGCGCCTCATCCGCGAGATTCCGCCGGCCGTCGCCAAGGCCGCCATGGATTCGGGCGTCGCGCGCCATCCGATCGTCGACATGGACGCCTACAAGAACCAGCTTTCGGCGCGCCTCTCGCCGACGGCCGGCATGCTGCAGGTCATCATCGACAAGGTGCGTCGCGACCCGAAACGCGTCGTCTTCGCCGAAGGCGAGGAAGAGCGCGTGATCCGCGCCGCCATCACCTTCCGCGACACGGGCCTCGGCCATCCGATCCTGGTCGGACGCGAGGAACAGGTGCGCGAGACGCTGAAGAATATCGGTCTCGATCCCAACACCGATCTCGACATCCGCAATGCGCGGGTCTCCGACCGCAACTCCACCTATGCCGATTTCCTCTATCAGCGGCTGCAGCGTCAGGGATATCTGATGCGCGACTGCACACGCCTCGTGAACAACGACCGCAACATCTTCTCCTCGCTGATGGTCGAGCTCGGCGATGCCGACGCGATGGTGACGGGCGTCACGCGCAACTATGCCGTCGCGCTCGAGGACGTGTTGCGCGTCATCGATCCGATCGAGGGTCGCCGCGTCATCGGCGTGACGCTCGTCGTCGCGCGCGGTCAGACGGTACTCGTCGCCGACACCAACGTGCATGAAATGCCGACGGCCGAAGAGCTTGCCGACATCGCGTCGCAGGCCGCCGAAGTCGCGCGCCGCCTCGGCTACGAGCCGCGCGTCGCGATGCTCTCATCCTCGACCTTCGGCAATCCGATGCATGAGCGTTCGGAGCGGTTGCGCGAAGCGGTCGCGATCCTCGACGCGCGCAAGGTCGATTTCGAATATGACGGCGAAATGGCCGCCGACGTCGCGCTGAGCCGCGAGGCGATGGCGCTCTATCCCTTCTGCCGCCTTTCCGACACCGCGAACGTGCTCATCATGCCGGCGATCCATTCGGCGGCGATCTCGACGAAACTTCTCAAGGTGCTCGGCAATTCGACGCTGGTCGGGCCGCTGCTCGTCGGCCTCAAGCGGTCGGTACAGATCGCACCGATCGGCTCCAACGTCTCGGACCTCGTCAATATGGCGGCGCTCGCGGCCTATAATCTCGATCGCTGACGCGGAGTAGCGCAGGCCGGCCGGATTGCAAGGCTTGCCTGCGGCTCATTTGCGAACGATTATCACCCCCTCGATTCACACAGGGGGAGAACGCCATGCCGTCGATCAGATCAGCGACACTCGCCGCCGCGCTCATGCTGGCCGGCGCACCGCTCATGCCCGCCCATGCCGAGGAGGCAGGCGCGCCGGCCGCATCGGCGTTCTGGCCCGCCGGCGCCGAGGCCTACATCATCTCGCCGAAGAACGGCGCCAAGGTGAAAAGCCCGGTGACCGTCGTCTTCGGCCTCAAGGGGCTTGGCGTGGCGCCCGCCGGCGTCGACAAGCCGAAGACCGGCCATCACCATCTGCTGGTCGATACGGATCTTCCGAGCGGCGCGAAACTCGACGATCCGCTGCCGGCCGACGCGCATCACGTCCATTTCGGCGGCGGACAGACGCAGACCAGCATCGACCTGGCACCGGGCAAGCATACGCTGCAGCTCATCATGGGCGATGCGAGCCATGTCCCGCACAATCCGCCGCTCGCCTCGAAGAAGATCACGATCACCGTGGTGAAATAGATCAGACGCTGGCGATGACGCGGCGGATAATCGGATCGTCGGGATTGAAGTCGGGCCGCGGGCGGGCAAAGACCTCGCCCGTCTCCTCGATCGCATGCAGCCGGTCGACACGCAGCATCTTCCAGTGCTCGCTTTCGTCGGAGCGGCTCGCGCCCCGCGTCTGATAGGCGCGCAGCAGGAGATCGCCCGCCCTGTCATAGCCGAGGCAATGCGGCTCGATGACACGCGAGCCCGGCTCGTACCAGACGCGCAGGCGCTGACGGCGCGCGATGGCACGCTGCAATTCGAGCAGCAGGGGACCTGAATCGGCGGGCACAGCTTCCTCGGCGGTCGGCATCGTTCCCGCAATGAACGCGTAAACCGCCGGACCGTTGCAGTGCATCAGTCCGTTGCAGCCGATCAGGCCGGCTTCGACGAACCGAATTTGCTGAGGTAGCGCTCGGCGATCTGCGTCACCGGAAAGAGGATCAGCACATCGGTCGTACCGAACTGCTCGTCCACCACGGCGCCATCGCCGATATAGCACCCCGCGCGGAGATAGCCCTTGATCATCGGAGGGAGCGTCCGCCAGGCCTCACGCGGATTGATCTCATCCTTGGGGATGAGATTCATTTCGACATAGCGCTCCGGCAGAGCGCGCACATGCCATTCGGGCGGCGTCATGTGGAAGTGATGCAGATAGGAAAGCGGCAGGGCAAGCGCGGCCGGATCGGTGCCTTCGAAACTTGCGCAGCCGAACATCACGTCGAGATTATGCATCGCGACGTATTGCGCGATGCCGTGCCAGAGAAGCTCGACCGTCGGCTTGTTACGATAGGGCGGAAGCACGCAGGAGCGACCGAGTTCGAGGAATTGCAGATTCCGGCCGACGCGCGCGAAGAGCGGGGCGATGTCATATTCGCTCGCCGTGTAGAAACCGCCATGGCGCTCGGCAACCTCCTGACGCAGCAGACGGTAGCAGCCGACGACCGCGCCGAGCGGCAGATCGTCGCCTTCCGCGCCTTTCGCCAGCGCGTGATCGAAGACGAGGAGATGATCGCAGAATTCGTCGAAACGGTCGCGGTCGCGCTTCGTCGCGCGCGTTTCCGCATCGGCCTGCGCCGACATCTCTTCGTAGAAGACGCGGTAACGCAGCGCCTGCGCGGCGTCGATTTCGCGCGCACTGGAGGCAAGCCGCACCTCGAGCTCGCCCTTCCGGGCGAAACTCACGGGCGCCGTCGCATTCGCGCGGGCCGTCTCAGGCAATGGAGTGACGGTCGCATCCGGATGCGGCGACGTCATATGTTCGTACCCCGTCAACACTCGCGCCCCGGCAGTCATGCGCGAAGCGACACCCGGCAGTCCGGCCCTGAGCCGGTCCGCCGCAACCTTGGCCATCAACGTCTGGCTGGCCATTTCAGCCATCCTTTCATTATCACGCCCGGAAGCCAAGAAAAGGGCGGGGGGTCCTGCCCACCTTGTGACCCTTCTTTGCGTCACCGGTGTGACAGGGCTAAGCCTTTGAAAGGACAATCATAAATATATCGATCCACAGGGCTTCAGGAAGGGTGGCCCGGCGAGTCGGGGCGGGCCGGCACCGCCGGTTCGCGGGCCAGTAGATAAAGGATCAGCAGAATGGCCGGGATGCCCAGCAATCCCGTGGTGACGAAGAAGGGTACATAACCCGCCGTTTTCGCCGTCAGGGCTGGCGCATGGGCCATCAGGAGATCCCGCAGCCAGGGCTGCCCACCATACCAGTCCACCATGTAGCCGGACATGCCGCCGAGCAGTTTGCCCGGCAGGGCATAGGCGGAGCTGAAAAGTGCGTATTGCGTCGCGGTGAATTCGTGATTGGTCAGGCTCGACATATAGGCGATGAGGCAGGTGCCGGCGAAACCGCCCGAGAAATTCTCCGCGCCGATGGCGATTGTGAGCGCCGAGACGTCGCCGCCGCGGGTCGCGAGCCATGAGAAGAGAAAGTTCGTGACCGCAACCGCGCTCGCGCCGATCAGCATCGAGCGCAGGATGCCGAGGCGCACCACGACGATGCCGCCGACGATGGCGCCGCCGATCGTCATCCAGACACCGAAGAGCTTCACCACGGTCGCGATGGTCGCGAGGGAGAAGCCGAGATCGATATAGAGCGGGTTCGCCATCACCCCCATAACGAAGTCGGGCACACGGTAAAGCCCGATCAGTCCGAGGATGACGAAAGCACGCCAGCCGCGCTGGCCGAAGAAATCGACGAAGGGCGCAATGACGGCGCGGTAGATCCAGGCGACCGCGCGCTTCGCCGGCCCATGCAGCGCGAAGCGGCCGGTGAAGGCGTCGACCGCCGCTTCGCCGATGATCGCAGCCTCGGCTTCGGCGAGGCGAGGTGCGGCGAGCGCCGCGCCGATGCCGATCACCATCAGAACCGCCATCAGCAGATAGGCCGCATGCCACGATACATAATCGGCGACATAAAGCGCGCCGGCGCCCGAGGCGATGATCGCGAAGCGGTAACCGAGCTGATAGGCCGCCGCCATGGCGCCCTGCTTTTCATCCGATGCCGCCTCGATGCGCCAGGCATCCACCGAAATGTCCTGCGTCGCCGACGAGAAGGCGAGCATCAGCGCGAGGAGCGCGATGGGGAGCAGCGCCACCTTGGGATCGCAGAAGGAAATGCCGACAAGCGCCAGCGCGACCAGCAATTGCGCGACGATCATCCAGGCGCGGCGCTTGCCGAGCCGGTCGGCGAGCCAGGGCAGCCTGATCTGGTCGATCACGGGTGCCCAGACGAATTTGATCGTGTAAGCGAGGCCGACATAACTCATCAGGCCGATGTCGGTGCGGGACACGCCCGCTTCGCGCAGCCAGGCCGACATGGTGCCGAAGACCAGCATGAAGGGAAGGCCGGATGAAAAGCCGAGCAGCAGCATGATGAAGACACGCCGCTCGCCATAAATCGAAATGGCATCGACGAAGCGCGTCGTCAGGCTTCGTTCGTCCGTTACGTCCGCCAAAACAATTCCCCCTCGTGAATCGGCCCGGGCCGGGCGTCGGGGAGTTTAGGCGAGATTTGCCCTTTCGCCACCCATGCCGGGGATCAGACCGAGGGCGCTGCGGCGGGTCGACCAGAAGAGGAGCGAGCGCGACAGCGCATCGGGCATGATCGGCTTTGAAAGGTAATCGTCCATGCCGGCGGCGAGGCAGGTCTGGCGATCGTCGGCCATCGCATTGGCGGTGAGGGCGATGATCGGGAGGCTCGAACGATCGTCGGCCAGTGCGCGGATGCGCCGAGTCGCCTCGAAGCCGTCCATGCCGGGCATATGCAGATCCATCAGCACCAGATCGACCGGCTCCCGCCTGTCGAGAAGCGCAAGTGCCTCCTCGCCATTACGCGCAAGACGCACGGTGTGGCCGTCGCGTTCGAGCAGCGTGCGCGTCAGCAACGCATTGATGTCGTTATCCTCGACCACGAGGATGTTGAGCTGCGTGCGGAAGGGTGCGGATGGCGATGTCGGCATGTCATGACGATCGGCGTCGAATTCCGGCATGGCGGGGGGCGTACGCTGGGAAGAGCCGGCCAGAGCCTCGAGGCGCGTCAGCAATGAGGAAGCGCGCACGGGGCGGACCAGATAGCCGTCGAACATGCCGGGGAAAATCGAGGGCGCCGCATCGAGGCCGATGAGACCCGGCAGCCGGTCGCGGTCCTGCGGGCGCAGCAGCACTATGGCGGAAAGATCGGGAGTGACGGTGCGGGCCCGGGCGACGAGTTCTGCGCCAGGACCTTCGGCGGTGTCGATCGGGCAAATCAGAATATCGACGGGTCGTTCTTCGAGTGCCGCGACGAGATCGTCGCTTGTCGGCGCCAGCCGCACATCGGCGCCGGCAAGCCTTGCGCTGCGCCCCAGCGACGCGGCGAGAACGGGGCGGTCTTCAAGGATCAACACGCTGAGGCCGGACAGCGGCTCGCGCTGGGGCGCCGCCGGCTCGACGACGCCGAAGCCCAGCATGACGCGAAAGAGCGAACCGCGGCCGGCTTCGCTTTCGACTTCAATCGTACCTTCCATAGCGGTGACGAGATGGCGGCTGATGGCGAGGCCGAGGCCGGTGCCTTCGTAGCGCCGCGCATGACCCTGATCGCCTTGCTGGAATTCCTCGAAGATGACCTCGAGAATTTCCGGCTCCATGCCGATGCCTGTGTCCTCGACCTCGATGACGATATTCGCGCGATCGTCCGTATAGGAATAGCTTTCGAGACGCGCGCGCAGAAGCACGCCACCCTTCTCGGTGAATTTGATCGCGTTGCCCGCAAGATTGAGCAGCACCTGACGAATGCGCATTTCGTCGCCCATCAGCCGCATCGGCACATGCGGCTCGATTTCGGCGATGATTTCGAGACCCTTCTCGAAGGCGCGCGGACTGAGAAGCTCGCAGACGCTTTCAAGCGTCGCACGTAGATCGAAGGAGCCTTCCTCGAGATGGACCTTGCCGGCCTCGATCTTCGAATAATCGAGAATGTCGTTGATGATCGCGAGCAGCGCTTCGCCGGACCGCTTTACCGCTTCCGCATAGGTGCGCTGCGCCGGCGTCAGCTTGGTGTCGAGCAGCAGATTGGTCATGCCGAGCACGCCGTTCATGGGCGTGCGGATTTCGTGGCTCATGGCGGCGAGGAACTGGCTCTTCGCGCGGTTCGCCGCCTGCGCCTCGTCCAGCGCTTCGGCGAGGCGTTCTTCCACCGCCTTGCGTTCGGTGATGTCGCGGCCGACGGTCTGGATTTCCTTCAGCCTGCCGTCATCGTCGCGGAGCGCGAATTCCTCCCAGGCGAACCAGCGTGGGCCCAGCACCGTCACGACGCGCTGGTCGAACTGGATGCGATAGGGCGGCAGGCTCAGCCCGGCAAAGGAGGCAAGGCGCGGCGTCTCGCCGTCCGGCAGTTCGGGCGCGAAGGCGCCGCCGACCACATCGGCCGGTATCCTGCCGAAGGTTTTGCAGAAGACGTCGTTGACATAGGTGATGCGGCCAAGAAGATCGCGGCGCATGACGACGTCGCCCTGCGTCTGGACGAGATCGCGATAGCGTTCCTCGCGTTCCGCGAGCTCCCAGTTTTCGTCGCGCAGCGTTTCGACGGCGGTCTGGGCGCGGCTCGCTTCGGCAGCGAGGTCTCGGGCACGGGCGGCCGCGCGCCGCCAGGCTTCGAGGCCGAGCAGAAGCACGGCGCCGAGCCCCAGCAGAACGCCGAGAGCGTTATGGTCGATGACCGTGAACATGGTCCCCGCATTGAAAGCCGAACAGGGCTTAAAGTGCAGTGAACATGCTTTCCAAAGCGTTACCGGAGAACCGGAAGCGGGCCGGAACCCGGCCGGTAATGGAGCTATTTCGCAGGCGGCGTGAAGGTCTCGACCTTCGCATGGACCGGCGGCACGGTCTGGAGATAGGCATAGATCGCGCCCAGGTCCTCATCCGTCATGGCGGAATAATTGGTCCAGGGCATTTCGGTATCCGCGTCATGCGCCTCGGGGGCCATTTTCGCCGCCGCCTCGGGCGTCATCGCGCGGAAGCGGGCGATGAACTGCGCACGGGTCCAGCTTCCGATGCCCGTCTCCTTGTCCGGCGTGATGTTCGCCGAGCGGGCGACACCGCCGCCCGGCAGACCGAAGGGATTGTCGCCGGCAAAGGGCGTGCCTGTCGGTTCGCCCCGTTCGTTGCGCTTCGTGTGGCATTCGAAGCAGGAGGACGAGAAAGCGAGATAGCGACCCAGCGCGACCTCGTTCTTCGCGGCGGGGCGCATTTCGGGGGTCGGGTCGGCAGGCACCAGCCGCATGATGATGGGCAAGGGCATCGGCAGCTTGATGCGCGGCAGCGTGACGGGTTGCGGCGGCAACGCGCGGAGATAGGCGATGACGGCTTTCACATCTTCGGGGTCGAGGCTCTTGTAGAAGGGATAGGGCATGACCGGGAAGAGCGGACGTCCGGTGCGGTCGACGCCCGAGACGATGGCGCGATAGATCTCCCCGTCGGTCCAGTCGCCGAGCGCCGTCGGCGTCACATTGGCGGCATAGATATCGGTGGGGAATTCCGGCGCCCCACCCATGCGGCGGCCGGCGCCGATGCGGGTCTTGTCGTTGACGCGCGAGAACCGATGCGGCTCGAGTTCCGGCGTGTGGCAACCGCCGCAGGCGAGCTGATGATTGAACAGATAGTCGCCACGGGCGATGAGCGCCGGCGTCGCCTCGACCTTGAGATCGGGCGCCTTGGAGACGCGCGGAAAGATCAGAAAGACCGCCCCGACGGCCACGACCGCGAGCGCAAGAATGGCGGCGCCGGCCCATAGGGCCACACGTTTCAGCGACATGATGGAAAGCTCCCCTTGTGGCCCTCCAGCGGGCCTGCCCGGGTGGCATTTTTGGTGGATTTTTATCGCATGTTCAAGCGCCGGATGCAGGCAGCGTCGAAACATGCTCCGACAACGGCCGGATTCAGGTGGAAACCCGACGGGGTTCAGACAGCAGCTTCAATGTACCAGACGCCGCCGACATAGGAGAGGGTGACATGGATCGCGCGGGTCTTGCCGTCCCGGAAGATCAGCGTTGCCGTGTAATAGGCGAGCGAATTATAGGTAACGACGCCGCCCGCGAGATCGACGTCCTTCAGCCCGCCATGCTCCTGCATGGTCAGGGTCCAGTGCTCGGCCTGGCCGCGCAGGGTTTCCGGTTTGAACTTCTGGTAGAGGTCCGGCGAGAAATGCCCCAGCGCCTTTTCCGTATCGCCATGATCGAGGGACTGAAAGAAATCGAGCACCGTGTCGTCGCTACCGCTCGCGCAGGCGGAAAGCCCGGCGCAAACCAGCATCACGATCAGCACGCGCACGAAAGTCATGAACCCACCGCCCAGGGATTGAGTCGCGGCGAATCATAACATGAGTTGGCGCTACACATGAGTTGGCGCTACGCCACCGCGCCAAGCCGTCCCGCCACCGGCTCGCGATAGGCCAGCGCCTCGGCGACATGAATGCGGCGTACCGCATCGGCCCCGTCGAGATCGGCAAGCGTACGGGCGACGCGGAGCACGCGGTGATAGCCGCGCGCGGTCAGCCGCATGCGGTCGGCGGCTTCGGCCAGGAGCTTCAGCCCCGCCTCGTCGGGCGAGGCGACCTTGTCGAGCAATTCGCCCTCGACTTCCGAATTGAGGCTCGGGCCGCCGGTCGCGGCGTATTCGGCATAGCGCGCCTCCTGTATCTCGCGGGCGACGGCGATGCGGGCCGCCACTTCCGCGGAGCCTTCGGCGGCGGGAGGCAATGAGAGATCGGCGGGCGAGACCGGCGGCACCTCGATATGAATGTCGATCCGGTCGAGCAGCGGCCCCGAGAGCTTCGACTGGTAGTCGGCAACGCAACGCGGCAGGCGCGGGCAAGCTCGCGCCGCGTCGCCCGCATGGCCGCAACGGCAGGGGTTCATCGCCGCGACGAGCTGGAAACGGGCCGGATAGGTCACATGGGCATTGGCCCGCGCGACGACCGCCTCTCCGGTCTCGATCGGCTGGCGCAGGCTGTCGAGAACCTGGCGCGGAAATTCCGGCAATTCGTCGAGAAAGAGCACGCCGCGATGGGCAAGTGAAACCTCGCCGGGTTTCGCACGCAAGCCGCCGCCGACCAGCGCCGCCATCGAGGCCGAATGATGCGGGCTTCTGAAGGCCCGGGCCCGGCCGAGGCCGGAGGATGTCAGTTCGCCGGCGATCGAGGCGATCATCGAGACTTCGAGCATCTCGCGCGGGGAGAGCGGCGGCAGGATGCCGGGGAGACGTGCGGCGAGCATCGACTTGCCGGAGCCGGGCGGGCCGACCATCAGCATGTTGTGGCCGCCGGCGGCTGCCACTTCGAGCGCGCGCTTGGCGCTTTCCTGACCCTTGATGTCGCGGAGATCGGGCAGCGCCCGCGCCTCGACCGCACGCATCGGCGCGGGCTCGGCGAGGACCTGCGTGCCCTTGAAATGATTGACAAGCTGGATGATCGAACGCGGCGCGAGCACGCCGCCCGGATTGTCCGCGCCCATGCCGGCCCAGGCGGCCTCCGGCCCGCATTCGAAGGGGCAGATGAGGCCCTTCGATTTCGCATTGGCCGCGATCGCCGCCGGCAACGCGCCCGCCACCGCATTGATCGCACCGTCGAGCGACAGCTCGCCGATGACGACGAAGCGTTCAAGCTCCTGCGCGGGCAGGACGCCCATCGCGACAAGGAGGCCGAGCGCGATCGGCAGATCGTAATGGCTTCCTTCCTTGGGCAGATCGGCGGGCGCGAGATTGACCGTGATGCGTTTCGGCGGAAGACCGAGGCCAATGGCCGACAATGCGGCGCGGACACGTTCGCGGCTTTCGCCCACCGCCTTGTCGGCGAGGCCCACGACCGAAAAGGCCGGCACGCCACCGGCGATCTGGACCTGCACATCGACAGGCCGGGCCTCGACGCCCAGGAATGCAACCGTTTCGATATTCGCGACCATGCCCGCCCCCAGAACTCGTCCGCCGTCGGAGCAAGGCTAACGAAGCCGCGGCGGGGGCGCAAGAACATTATGAGAACATCATTTCCTGAAGGACACGGAACGGTTTCGGGCGGGGCTTCGTTTATTCGAGGCCAGACGGGATCGGGGTCCGGGACTTTGGAAGGAAACTGATCCATGACCACTCTCCGCCTTCGCCGGATTGCCGCTCCGTTCGTCCTTGCGGGCAGCGTTGCGCTCCTCGCCGCTTGTGCCGGACCGACGACGACAACCAACACGACGACAACCCAGGTTCCGGGCGAGACGCATGTCGAGGCGAACCAGCCGGGCGCCGATACGACCCAGCCTTATTCGCCCGGCACCACGACCACCACGACATCTCCCTCGACGGTCACGCAGACGACGGTCGAGAAGCATTATTGACAGGTCCGGCTTGACGGAGCGGCATGAGCGCCGCTTCGTATCGTCAGGCTACGGAGGAACTGGAACCTCGCCGAAGCGTTAACGGCACAATAGATGATGCAGATGAAGGGAGAACAGACGCCATGACCCCTACCAGCTTGCGCCGCGCCTCGATCGCGGTCCTTCTCGGCGGCTCTTTCGCACTCCTCGCCGCCTGCGGGAGCGACGATGCGACCACCTCGTCGACGACCCGGAGCACGACGACGGAGACCACCGGCGCCATCGCCGCGCCGCAGCCCTATTCGCCGGGCTCCACGACGACGACCACCACGACCGAGAAGCACGAAGATCAGTAAGCCAGTCGAGTAGCGTTGCGTCGGCGGCCGGCCGCAATTCCTTGCGGCCGGCCGTTTGTACGTTTGTTTTTGGGTGCGTCCTTATCCCGCGAGGCTCACGCCGAC
>CAISYL010000171.1 GCA_903889655.1 uncultured Alphaproteobacteria bacterium
ACCAGTCCCTATGTGCGGGAACGCCTCGACGCGGTACTCGCCTATGACGATCTCAAGCCCGCCGATGCGCTCGCCGCAACAGGCTACAACTGGCCCGACCCGGAAACGCTCGAACTTCTTCAGCTCTACATGGAGATGAAAAATCCCCATGAGGGCATAGACGTGCTCGTGAATGACTGGTTCGAACGCGCGATCGAAAACTATGTGGTGATCGGTAATGCGATCTCCACCCTCTGCCAATTCATCACCTGGGGAATAGTGGCATGGCTCTACATCGTCAGTAACGAACTGACGACCAATGCCGCGAGCTTCGCCCACGGAATCGGACACTAGGAGCTAAGTCATGCAACAGCTACTCGGCTACGTTCTCGGGCTCATCCTGACCGGCCTTGCCGCCTATGGAGCCTATGAAGCTTATACTTCCGCCATGGATGGCCAGCACATCCAGTCCCTGCAGACACAACTCAGTTCGATGCAGCAGCAGGTCACGTTGCAATATCAGCGCCGCGCTGGGCGCTATTCCTGGAATGGCGCGCTGACCACCGCCACGCTGATCAGCAGCAAGATCGCCCCTCAGTCGGCGATCAACAACGCCACCGTAACCAACCCTTTCGAAGGTACTTATGTCGTAATGGGCAATAGCTCCGGCGCGGTGTCGCCGCTGAGTACCTTCTCGATCATTGCCGACAATATTCCCGAGAGCGATTGCGAGCAGATCGTCAAATCCTTCGGCACCGGGGGAGGTCTGAGCGGCGGTCCGCTCTACGGTTACGCCGTAACCGCCACCAATGTCGGCGGGGGCGCCCTCTCCACGACTATTCCGGATACGGATACCAACGCCCACAATAATTGCGTCGGGCCGGGCGGCGATACCGTCGCGATCCAGTTCGTCTTCAATGGGTGAGCGGCATGAAATTCCTTTGCTACCTGGCTTTTCTGGTCGCGCTGTCAGCCTGCGCCAACGCCTCCGGGGACTGTGCCGGATCGAACAGCGGTCAATGCAGCGTCGCCCGACATGACGCAAATGAGCCGGTGCGCCGCGGCGATTTCGAACCCATGCTGAAGGCCTATATCGACGATCATCCCGAAATCGTGTTGGAGATGAACCAGAAGTTGCGCCTCAAGCAGATGGCCGAACGTCAGGCCAAGGGAGAAAAAGCCCTGATCGAGAGTCGCTCCGAAGTCTTCGAGGACGCGGCCGACCCGGTGCTCGGCAATCCCAAGGGGGACGTGACGGTAGTCGAGTTTTTCGATAATGAGTGCCCCTTCTGCAAGAAGCTTTCGCCGACTTTGGAGCAGTTGGTCGCAAAGGATTCCGGGGTGAGGGTGGTCTTGAAGGAATATCCCATTCTCGGGCCCGGCTCGGAAATAGCTGCCAAATATGCCCTTGCCGCCCTGCGCCAGGGAAAATACACCGCGTTCCATGACGCCTTGATGGCCGACAAGACTCCGGAGCACCAGCTGGCAGAGCCGCACATTTTGGAGATTGCCGCGGGTGCCGGCCTCGATCTGGCGCGGCTCAAGAAGGATGCAAGCGCCCCAGAGATCGCCGGCCAAATTGACGTCAATCGAAACCTTGCCCGCAAACTGACCATCACGGCTACTCCCGGCCTGATCGTTGGTGGAAAGATCCAAAGTGGCGCGCTTTCTTTGGAGGCGTTGCAACAGGCCGTCGCCGATGAGCGCCG
>CAISYL010000172.1 GCA_903889655.1 uncultured Alphaproteobacteria bacterium
CAGACGCGTGTTTTCCGTACCATTCCGGGTCTGGCCGGTGCGGAGTTTGCGCGCCTCGGCGGCCTGCACCGCAACACGTTCCTTAACAGCCCGAAACTTCTCGACAGCGTCATGCGCCTGAAGCGCGAGCCGCGCCTGCGCTTCGCGGGCCAGGTGACCGGTGTCGAAGGTTATGTCGAGAGTGCCGCCATGGGGCTTCTCGCGGGGCGCTTCGCCGCTGCCGAACGGCTCGGCGCCGCGCTGTCGCCGCCGCCGCGGACGACGGCGCTCGGTGCCCTGCTCGCCCATATCACCGGCGATGCGAATGCCGAGACCTTCCAGCCGATGAACGTCAATTTCGGCCTCTTCCCGCCCGCCGAGCCGGCGCTCGACGAGAATGGCAAGCGTCCGCGGGGCAAGGCGAAAGGTCCGGCCCGCAAGCGCGCCTATACGTCTCGCGCGCTGACCGATCTTGCGGTCTGGCTCGCGCCGAAAGCCGAAGCGGCGGAATAGTCAGATACGCCCCGCGAGCTTCCGGCCGAACATTCTCAGTTGAAGCAGAAAGGCCGGAACCTCCGTCGACTGACGAAACGGATCGAAATCCGGCGCAGTCATGATGTCGAGATAACGATCGCATAGCGACGCGGGGAGAAGCGCCGGAAGTGTGACACGCCCGGATCGGCGCCATCGAGATTCAGTCAGGTGCATTCGCGCCCGTGCCGCGACTTCGGCGATGGCGTAGCGAAGGCCTTCGGACATCTCGCCAGCGAAAATCCGATGCGGATCTATGTCATGGGCGCGCAGAAGATCGAGGGGCAGATAGAGTTTCCCTTGGGAGGCATGCAACGGCAGCGCGCGCAAAAGCCCGGTCAACGCATAGGCGATGCCGGCGGGCCTGATCGCGGCCCATGACGCTTCGGCGGCCTGTCCCGCAAGGGCAAAGGCCGCGAGGGACATCAGGCGGGAAGATGTTCCCTCCGCATAAGCATCCAGAGCTTCCACGCTTTCGAACGGTGTTTCATCGAGATCGCGTTCGCGCGCGTCGATCAGTGCGACGAGTTCATCGGTTGAAAATGGCGCGAGCCGCCGCGTTTCGGCAAGTGCGATAGCCGCCTCATGCCCCCTGGCCTCTCCTGCGGACAGCGCCTCGATCGTCTCGCGCCACCATTGCAGCCTGATCTGGCCGAGCATCGGCTCGCTGACGGCCTCGCGCACCCGGGCGATCTCGGCGTTGAATGCATAAAGCGCGATGAGCGCCGGACGTTTCGAGGCCGGCGCGAAGAACAACGACAGGAAGCGGTCATGATCGAGCCGCCTCACTTCGTCGAGGCTGGCGTGCAAACTGTCGGCGGCGGAAGGTCCGTCCATTCAATCGCATCCAAAGGAAAACGGGGCCGTTTTGGCGACGGCCCCGTCTTAGCATTTTCAAACCGGATTGGCTTAGAGGACGTTCTTTGCCGCGACCATCGCGAGCAGCATCGGGATGGAAAGCATCGTGTTGGTCCGCGAGAAGAGCATCGCAGTACGAGCGGCCTTCGGCTTCGCATCGGCGGGCGCATCGACGATGCCCAGAGCGATCTTCTGGTTCGGCCAGATGATGAACCAGAC
>CAISYL010000173.1 GCA_903889655.1 uncultured Alphaproteobacteria bacterium
CTTCGGCGACTTCCTCGAAAAGGCGATCAACGACACGATAGATACCGGCAAGACGAGCGAACGCCAGATGGCTTCGACCGCGGCCAATAAGGAAAGCAGCCTCGTCGACGTCGTGACGGCTGTTTCCGAAGCCGAGACGACGCTGCAAACCGTCGTCGCGGTCCGTGACAAGGTGATCTCCGCCTATCAGGACATCATGAAGATGCCGATCTGAAGCGTGGGGCTTCGGAGCGGCAAAAATTTCGAGTTGAGTGGGCAGAAGGAGAGTGGGGGAATGACTGGACCGGAGGTTCTCGATCTTGCGCGGCAGAGCATCTATCTGCTGCTGGAGATTTCGGCGCCCATGATGATCGTGGCCCTCGTCGTCGGCATTGCGATCGCGCTTCTGCAGGCACTGACACAGGTGCAGGAAATGACCCTGGTTTTCGTGCCGAAGATCGTCGCCATTTTCGTCGTCATGTTGCTCGCGCTTCCCTTCATGGGCCAGGCACTCGCAGGCTACATGAACCTGATCGCCCAGAAGATCGTCGCCGGCTGAGCGGGCGCAAGGTCGGGGGCGTATCATGGTCAACATCGATTTCCTGCCGGAGACGGGCTTCGTCTTCATGCTCATTTTCTCGCGCCTGGGGACGATGATCATGCTGATGCCCGCGCTCGGCGAAATGTCGATCCCCGCCCGCGTGCGTCTCATTCTCGCGCTTCTCATCACTGCCGTCATGATGCCGATCGTTTCGGGTTCCTACGGAACGATCCCGACGACCGTGCCCGGTCTCGCCATGTCGGTGTTCTACGAAGTCGCGATCGGCCTTTTCGTCGGTATGTCGGCGCGCATCGTCATGAGTTCGCTTCAGGTCGCCGGCAACATCATCGCAATGCAGATGGGTCTCTCTTTCGCCCAGACGGTTGACCCGACCCAGGGTACGCAGGGTGTTATCCTCTCGACCTTCTTCTCGATGCTGGCTGTCACGTTGATCTTCGCGACCAATCTCGACCATCTACTGATCGCGGCGATGCGCGACAGCTACGAACTCTTCAAACCGGGGCAGATCGTGCCCGTCGGCGATTTTTCGGACATGGCGGTGAAGGCGGTTTCCGGCTCCTTCAGGCTCGGACTACAGCTCTCGGCGCCTTTCCTCGTTTTTGGCCTCATTTTCTACGTCGGCATCGGCATCCTTTCGCGCCTGATGCCGCAGATACAGATCTTCTTCATTACCGTGCCGGCCAATATCGGCTTCGGCTTCGCGCTGCTCTTTCTGATCCTGGGCGCCATGATGACGTGGTTCCTGCAGGGCTTCGAGCAGTCGATGACCGTGTTCGTCCATTGACGCGGAGGAGAATGCGCAATGGCCGACGATAATGATTCAGAAAAAACAGAAGAACCGACACAACGAAAACTTGAAGAAGCCGGCAAGAAGGGCGACTTCGCCAAGAGTCAGGAAATCAGCGCCTGGTTCGTGATGCTGGGCGGCGCGATGGCGATCGGCCTGATGGGCAATTCGTCCGCCGGCACGATCATGGGGGCGTTGAAGGTTTTCCTGGCTTCACCCGACGCGATCCCGATGGATCGCGACCATTTGCGAGCGATTATTCTCCATCTGGGCGCCACTGTTTTCGGGGCCATGGCCATGCCGCTCGGCGTGCTTGTCGTCGCGGCGCTTGCCGGCAATCTTCTCCAGCATGCGCCGGTCTTCAGCGCCGAGAACATGAAGCCGTCCTTCTCCAAGCTTTCGCCGATGAAGGGGCTTGAGAGGCTTTTCGGTCCGAAGAGCCTTCTCAATCTGGTCAAGAGCATCATCAAGTTCTTCGTTGTCGGCGCCGTCGTCTTCGAACTGGTCTGGCCGGAGCGCGGCCGGCTCGCGCTGATGATGACCTGGGATGTTTCGCTGCTGCTGCCGCTCGTCCGCACGATGGCGCTCAAGATGTTTACCGGCGTCGTTGCGATCATGACCATCGTCGCGGGCGTCGATTATCTCTTCGAGCGCTTCCAGTGGCTGAAGAAGCAGCGGATGTCGTTTCAGGAGATCAAGGACGAATACAAGCAGATGGAAGGCGATCCGACCGTCAAGGCAAAGCTCCGCCAGATCCGCATCGAGCGAGGCCGCAAGCGCATGATGGCGAATGTCCCGAAGGCGACCGTCGTCATCATGAACCCGACCCATTATGCCGTGGCGCTCAAATACGAGAAGGGCATGGGCGCGCCGGTGTGCGTCGCCAAGGGTCTCGACGCCGTCGCCTTGAAAATCCGCGCTCTCGCCGAGGAAAACTCGGTGCCGGTGGTGGAAAACCCGCCGCTTGCCCGTGCACTCCACGCTTCGGTCGAAATCGACCAGGAAATCCAGCCGGAACACTACAAGGCGGTGGCCGAGGTGATTGGCTATGTGATGCGCCTTAAGGCTAAGATCGGCAGGCGGAGACGCGCCAGTTGATTCGGTCGCACGCACCGCTCAAACTTCATGATATGGAGCTAGCGTCGACCGCGAGAAACCTGGTTGCAGGGGCAGCTTTGGGGGCAGGCCGATGACTGAAATGCCGGCGGAAATGACCGAGCTCGAACACGGCACCAGCATAGCGGAGCATGAGCCATCGGTGTTGCGCTTGTCGTCGCGCCGTCTTTTCACGCTCGCGGCCGTTGTCGTCGCCGGTTTTGCGATCCTGCTCGATGCCTTTGAGGTTCATGCCTTCGGCGTTGCCGGGGCCTTTACAGTCATGGGTGTGCTGGGAGCCGCCGCAATCATCCTTCTCGGCTTCAGCGCGACCATGTCGCGCGATGTGAGCCACGCGCCCGCCGCGGCCGGCGACGCGCTGAACGCGCTTCCTGATCCCTGCTACGTGACCGACCGCCGTGGCGCCATCCTCTTTGCCAACGAGTCCTACCGGAGCCTCATCGGCACCATCAACGCGGAGCGGCCAGCGCCGCTCGAACGCCTGCTCGCCGGGCGCGAGGGGGTGGCCGAGACGCTCTATCGTCTGGCGCAGGCAGCCCGTACGGGCTTCGCCGCCGACGAGGACATACGCTTCGCGCCGCGCCCCGGCAGCGTCGAGCGCATCTACAAGGTGGTCGTCCGACCGTTGAGCGGGCAGGCCGGCGGGGCGGTATGGCTATTGCGCGACCTCACCATGGAACGTGAGCGGCTGGTCCTCGCCGAGGAACAGTGGGGGCGCGTCTTTGCCTTTCTGTCGGCGACCCCGCTCGGCTTCTATGCCGCCGAACTGACGGGCGAAATCCTTTATGTAAATACCAAACTTGCGAACTGGCTCGGCGCCGCACCTGAGCGCTTCGCCGATCGGCAGCAGAAGCTCTCGGACATCCTGCTGGGTGATGCCGGCGGCCTCACCAGAGTTTCGGACTTTGAAGGAACGGTCGTCGTCGATGCCGATCTCAAGGGACCCGGAGGGCTTCCAGTGCCGGTGCGCATCGTGCAATCGCTGGTGCCGGGGCGGCCGGGCCGCAAGGTCGGTTCCCTCATCAGTTGCGCATTCGTCTTCGACCGCACGACATCCGGCAAGGCGGAGGAAACGGCGCGCGACGCGGAACTAAGATTTGCGCGTTTTTTCAACAATGCGCCGATTGGCATCGCAATGGTCGATTACGAAGGCCGTATCGACAACGCCAATAGCGCCTTTCTCGCCTATATGGGCGGCGACGTGGCGCGTGGCGCGGCCTTGGCGGATTTGATGATCGAAGAGGATCGGCCGCTGGTTCTGGAATGCCTGGCGCGTCTGCGCGAAGGCCGGCAGCCCGGTCCACCGGTCGAAGTCCGTCTCGTCAACCGTTCGGAGCGTGTCGGTCAGCTTTATGCGAGCCGCGTCGACAGCGGCGAGGGGGCGGGGTCGACAGTCGTCTATCTGATCGATGCGACCGAGCAGAAATCGCTCGAACTGCAATTCGCGCAATCACAGAAGATGCAGGCGATCGGTCAACTCGCTGGCGGCGTCGCGCACGACTTCAACAATCTGCTGACGGCGATCATCGGTTTCTGCGATCTGCTGCTGGCGCGCCATCAGGCGGGCGACCCGTCTTTCGCCGACGTGATGCAGATCAAGCAGAACGCCAACCGCGCGGCGAATCTGACGCGCCAGCTGCTCGCCTTCTCGCGCCGCCAGACGCTGCGTCCGAAGGTGCTGTCGCTGACCGACGCCCTCGCCGAATTGCAGAACCTGCTGTCGCGGCTTCTCACCGAGAAGGTCGAACTCAAGATCGTGCATGGCCGCGACCTCGGCCTCGTCAAGGTCGACCAGAACCAGCTCGAGCAGGTCATCATGAACCTCGCCGTCAACGCGCGCGACGCGATGCCGGACGGCGGCAGGGTGACGATCCGCACCGCGAACGTGTCGGAGGAGGATTCACGCGCGCTCGACCACGCGATGATGCCGCCCGCCGACTATCTGCTGATCGAGGTGGCGGACACAGGCACGGGCATTCCGAAGGAAAACCTCGGCAAGATTTTCGAGCCCTTCTACACGACGAAAGACCCGAGCAAGGGAACGGGCCTGGGCCTGTCGACCGTCTACGGCATCGTCAAGCAGACGGGCGGTTTCATCTTCGCCTATTCGACTGTGGGCAGGGGCACGACTTTCCGCATCTATCTGCCGCGTTATTTCGAAACCGCTGCCGAAGCCAAGGCAGAAGCGGAGGCCCAAGCTGCCGCTGTCGCGGCCGAGCCGACGGACCTGACGGGCAAGGGCACCATCCTGCTCGTCGAGGACGAGGATGCGGTGCGCACCTTCGCCGCCCGCGCGCTCCAGACGCGAGGCTATGAGGTCCTGCAGGCCGACAGCGGCGAGGCCGCGATTGCGATCGTCGAAGGCTTCTCGGGCAAGATCGACCTGATCGTCTCGGACGTCGTCATGCCGAATATGGACGGCCCCACAATGGTGAAGACGTTGAGAGAGAAGCTGCCCGGCACGCGCATCATCTTCGTCTCGGGCTATGCCGAGGACGCCTTCGAGAAGAGCCTCGACCCGGACCAGGAGTTCCATTTCCTCCCCAAGCCCTTCTCGCTGAAGCAGCTTGCCGCCGCCGTCAAGGACGTGCTGGGCAAGGCTTGACGCCTCGCCCCCGGCGATTCTGCGACTTCGGGTTGCATGAAGTTGCAGCGTGCAAGAACATCTCTGGAACATGTGCCGAAATTGTGCTTAATATCAGTAACTTAAAAATTCCCTTGCGCATGAGAACAAAACCGGTACATTAACCCTCGATTGCTTCGCTTCAGCCAGCATGGAATAAGGGGAACCGGAATGTCGAAGGGTGTCGTACAGCTCGTTGAGAGGGGCGATAAGACCGATATGGACAAGCAGAAAGCCCTGGAAGCAGCCCTCAGCCAGATCGAGCGGTCGTTCGGCAAGGGCTCCATCATGCGGCTCGGCAAGAACGAGCAGGTCGTCGAAATCGAGGCGATTTCCACCGGCTCGCTTGGTCTCGATATCGCGCTCGGCATTGGCGGGCTTCCCCGCGGCCGCGTGATCGAGATTTACGGTCCCGAATCTTCCGGCAAGACGACGCTTGCCTTGCAGACCATCGCCGAAGCCCAGAAAAAGGGCGGCGTCTGCGCCTTCATCGACGCGGAACATGCGCTCGACCCCATTTATGCGCGCAAGCTTGGCGTTCAGCTCGACGAATTGCTGATTTCTCAGCCGGACACCGGCGAGCAGGCGCTCGAGATATGCGACACTCTGGTGCGTTCGAGCGCCGTCGACGTTCTGGTGATCGATTCGGTCGCGGCCCTCACCCCCAAGGCCGAACTTGATGGCGAGATGGGCGACAGCCTGCCGGGTCTTCAGGCTCGCCTGATGAGCCAGGCGCTCAGGAAGCTCACCGCCTCGATTTCGAAGTCGAACACGATGGTGATCTTCATCAATCAGATCCGCATGAAGATCGGCGTGATGTTCGGCAGTCCCGAAACCACGACGGGCGGCAACGCGCTGAAGTTCTACGCCTCCGTTCGTCTCGATATCCGCCGTATCGGTGCGATCAAGGATCGCGAAGAAGTGGTCGGCAACCAGACCCGCGTGAAGGTCGTCAAGAACAAGGTCGCGCCGCCCTTCAAACAGATCGAATTCGACATCATGTATGGCGAAGGGATCTCGAAAACGGGCGAGCTCGTCGATCTCGGCGTCAAGGCCGGTATCGTCGAAAAGTCGGGCTCCTGGTTCTCCTATAACAGTACGCGCATCGGCCAGGGTCGCGAGAACGCCAAAATCTTCCTCCGGGACAATCCGGAGATGGCAGCCCAGATCGAGCAGGCCATCCGCCAGAATGCCGGCCTCATTGCCGAGCAGATCATGGAAGGCTCGCCCGAAGATGATGTCGACGGTGATGACCTGGAGGCGAGCGCCTGACGCTTTCTCCCCAAAAGTTTCTCTAGCCTTGCGTGCAAGGTGCGGCGCCGGATACCCCCCGGCGCCGTTTTGCGTTTTGAACGAGACCGGGCGGGAGGCGAGGTACCACGGGGCGGCTTCCTAGACAGTTGGCGGGGCGGACGGTAAAAGCTGGAACGACTTTAACTTTTCGGGGCCGACCGCCACCTATCGTAGGCGGAAGGGTGCCCCCAGGGCTTTGAAGCGAGACGACGGAATGGCCGGCCTCAACGAGATCCGCAGTAAATATCTTTCCTATTTCGGCAGGAATGGCCATGAGGTTCTGCCCTCGGGGCCGCTTGTCCCGAACAACGATCCGACGCTGCTCTTCACCAATGCCGGCATGGTGCAGTTCAAGAACGTCTTCACGGGTCAGGAACAGCGGTCTTACAAGCGCGCCACGACGGCACAGAAATGCGTGCGTGCGGGCGGCAAGCATAACGACCTCGACAATGTCGGCTATACCGCACGCCACCACACCTTCTTCGAGATGCTCGGCAATTTTTCGTTCGGCGATTACTTCAAGGCCGATGCGATCGAGTTTGCCTGGAACCTGATCACGAAGGAATTCGGCCTGCAGAAAGAGCGGTTGCTCTCGACGGTCTATGCCGATGACGACGAAGCTTTCAACCTCTGGAAGAAGATCGCCGGCTTCTCGGATGATCGCATCATCCGCATCCCGACCTCGGATAATTTCTGGTCGATGGGCGACACAGGACCATGCGGTCCTTGCTCGGAAATCTTCTTCGACCACGGCCCGAAAATTCCGGGTGGTCCTCCCGGCAGCCCGGATCAGGACGGCGACCGTTTTATCGAGATATGGAATCTCGTCTTCATGCAGTATGAGCAGCAGGCCGACGGCTCGCGCCTCAGCCTGCCGAAGCCGTCGATCGATACCGGCATGGGCCTTGAGCGCATCGCCGCCGTGCTCCAGGGCACGCACGACAATTACGCCACCGACCTGATGCGTGCGCTGATCGTCGCGAGTGCCGAAGCCTCGCGCACCGATCCCGATGGCGCCCATGCTGTGAGCCATCGTGTTATTGCCGACCATCTCCGCGCAAGCTGTTTCCTGATCGCCGACGGGGTGCTGCCCTCGAACGAGGGGCGCGGCTATGTGCTTCGCCGCATCATGCGCCGTGCCATGCGGCATGCGCAGTTGCTCGGTGTCGGTGAGCCGCTGATGTGGAAGCTGGTGCCGACGCTTGTTCGCCTGATGGGCGATGCCTATCCGGAACTCCGGCGCGCCGAGGCGCTGGTAACGGAGACATTGAAGCTCGAGGAAACGCGTTTCCGGGAGACGCTGGTGCGTGGGCTTCGTCTTCTCGACGACGAGATCGAGCGCATCGGCGGCGCAAAGGTGCTGCCGGGCGAGGTGGCCTTCAAGCTCTATGACACTTACGGCTTTCCGCTCGATCTGACGCAGGATGCCCTGCGGCCCAAGGGAATCGAGGTCGAGCAGGCAGGCTTCGACAGTGCCATGCAGCGCCAGCGCGAGGATGCGCGCAAGGCCTGGGCAGGCTCCGGTGAAAAGGCGACGGAGACGGTCTGGTTCGAATTGCGCGAGAAGGTCGGCGCGACGGAATTCCTCGGCTATGACACTGAAAATGCCGAAGGCAAGGTCGTCGCCATCGTGGTCGACGGCAAGCCCGTCGAAAGCATTGCGGCAGGGATGAACGCTGCCATCATCGCCAATCAGACGCCGTTCTATGGCGAATCCGGCGGGCAGGTGGGCGATACCGGCCTCCTCTTCAACGGCTCGGGCGTCGAATTCCCGGTCTCGGATACGCAGAGGAAGCTCGGCGACATGGTCGTCCATTCGGGCAAGCTGGTGCGCGGCCAGCTCAAGGTCGGCGACGTGGTCGAGATGAAGGTCGACGGGCTCCGCCGCTCCGCGACGCGCGCGAACCATTCGGCAACGCATCTGCTGCACGAAGCGTTGCGTCGGGTGCTGGGCGATCACGTGACGCAGAAAGGTTCGATGGTGGCGCCGGAGCGTCTGCGCTTCGACTTCAGCCACCCGAAGCCGATGACGCAGGACGAGATCGCGAAGGTCGAGGAGATCGTCAACCGTATCATCCGTCAAAACAGCGACGTGACGACGCGGCTGATGACGCCCAAGGAAGCGATCGAGGCCGGCGCGCTGGCGCTTTTCGGTGAGAAATATGGCGACGAGGTGCGCGTCCTCTCGATGGGCGTCAACGACGATACCAATGGCAAGACCTACTCGGTCGAACTCTGCGGCGGCACGCATGTGCGCCGCGTCGGCGATATTGCGATCTTCAAGATCGTCAGCGAGAGCGCGGTCGCCTCGGGCGTCCGCCGCATCGAGGCGCTGACGGGCGAGGGCGCGCGGCATTACCTTGTGGAGCAGGACCGCATCGCAAAGGAAGCGGCCGGTGCCTTGAAAATCGCGCCGGAAGATTTGCCGGCCCGCGTCGTCTCGCTGATCGAGGAGCGCAAACGCCTCGAACGCGAATTGAACGATGCGAAAAAGAAGCTCGCCATGTCGGGCGGCGGTGCGGCGGAAGCCTCGCCCGCCCAGTCTATCGGTGGCGTCAATGTCGTGGCCCGCGTGTTGAAGGGCGTCAATCCGAAGGATTTGCGCGGTCTCATCGATGAGGCGAAACAGCAGATCGGCTCCGGCGTGGTCGCGCTCGTCGCGGTCAGTGAAGACGGCAAGGGGGCGGTCGCGGTCGGCGTGACGTCCGATCTCACCGGCCGCTATAACGCGGTCGAACTGGTGAAGGCCGGCGCCGACGCAATGGGCGGGAAGGGCGGCGGCGGTCGCCCGGACATGGCGCAGGCCGGCGGTCCCGATGGAGACAAGGCGGAGGCGGCACTCGATGCGGTCCGCGCCGCGGTCGGCGAGCTTGCAGGCGCCGCCTGACATCGCCATACATCACCGCCGCAGGGGCCTGATGCTTCTGCGGCGGTGGCTCTATGTTCTTCTCGAAGCCGGCCGCAACGATCTCGCCAGTCGCAGCTTCGATCTCTTCATGGTCGTGCTGATCCTTGCCAATGTGGGTGCCGTCGTCGCTGAGACGGAACCGTCGATCGGCCGCGTGCTGCATGATGATCTGCATCTCTTCGACATCGTTTCGGTCGGCATCTTCACACTCGAATATCTGACGCGCCTATGGGTTTCGGTCGAACATCCGCCGCTGCTCGGGCGTCCGGCGTCCCAGGCGCGGCTGACCTGGGCGCTGACACCGCCGATGCTGATCGACCTCGCGGCGATCCTCCCATTCTATCTCTCGCTGTTTTTCCCTTTCGATCCGCAGATCGCGCTGCTGTTCCGGCTCGTCCGCTTTCTCAAGCTCGCCCGCGCGACACCCGCGCTCGGGACGCTTGGCCGGGTCCTCTATAACGAGCGCCGGGCGATCTTCGGGGCCGTCATCATCATGCTCGGCCTCATCGTGATCTCGGCCACGGTGATGTTCGAGCTCGAGGGGACTGCGCAGCCGGAAGCCTTCGGCAGCATTCCGCGAGCGATGTGGTGGGCTATCGCGACGCTGACGACCATCGGCTATGGCGACGTCGTGCCGGTGACGCCGCTCGGCAAGTTGATGGCAGGCTTCGTCATGATCGCCGGCTTCGGGATGTTCGCGCTGCCAGTGGCGATCATCTCGACGGGCTTTGCCGCCGAAATTCATCGCCGCGATTTCGTGGTGACGTGGGGCATGGTCGCGCGCGTGCCGCTCTTCAACGGCCTCGATGCTGTGACTATCGGCAATCTGGTGCAGCTCCTCCATGCGCAGGCGGTCGAGCCGGGCACCGTTCTCGGGCGAGCCGGCGACGAGGCGACGGGCATGTATTTCATCATGTCCGGGCAGGTGCAGATCGATTTCCCCTCAGGTCCGGTCCTGCTCGGCGAGGGTGAGTTTTTCGGCGAGCGCGCGCTGCTTGAATCGGGCAGGCGCGCCGCGAACATTACGGCCGTCACGCAATGTACCTTGCTCAAGCTCCAGAGCGCCGACTTCGCGCGCTTTACGCGGCGGCATCCGAAGGTGCATGCGCGCATCGTTGAGGTCGCGCGCGCACGCCTTCTCGATCTCAAGAAGAGAAGCGAACTCGAAGCTGAAATGGCCGAGATCAGAAACGAGAAGAGCGCCAAGGCCGACGAGGATATCGGCCACTGAAAATAGGTCGGCCGCCGATGAACCCTGCTTCGCCAGCGCCTTGTCGAGGTTCTCGGCCACTTTGTCGAGAAAGCCTTCCGTCGAGAGCCACTTCTGCTCCGAGCCGACGAGAAGAGCGAGATCCTTCGTCATGTAGCCGCTCTCGACCGTCGAGACGCAGACCTTTTCGAGCGTATGCGCAAAGTTTTCGAGTTCCGGCGTGCCGTCGAGCTTGGCACGATGGGTAAGGCCGCGCGTCCAGGCGAAGATCGAGGCGATGGAATTGGTCGAGGTCTGCTCGCCGCGCTGATGCGCGCGGTAGTGGCGCGTCACAGTGCCGTGGGCCGCTTCCGCTTCCATGATCTTGCCGTCCGGCGTCAGCAGCACGCTGGTCATGAGGCCGAGCGAGCCGAACCCTTGCGCGACGGAGTCCGACTGCACGTCGCCGTCGTAGTTCTTGCATGCCCAGACATAGCCACCCGACCACTTTAGCGAGGAGGCGACCATGTCGTCGATCAGGCGATGTTCGTAGACGAGCTTCGTCTTGTCGAACTCGGCCTTGAATTCCTTTTCGTAGACTTCCTGGAAGATGTCCTTGAAGCGGCCGTCATAGGCCTTGAGGATCGTGTTCTTGGTCGAGAGGTAGACGGGATACTGCCGGTCCAAGCCGAATTTGAGACAGGCGCGCGCGAAATCGCGGATCGACGCCTCAAGATTGTACATACCCATGGCGACGCCGGCGCCGGGGAAGTCGAACACGTCATGCTCGATCGTTTCCTTGCCGTCTTCCGACACCCACTTCATCGTCAGCTTGCCCTTGCCCGGCACGACGAAATCGGTCGCGCGATATTGGTCGCCGAAGGCATGGCGCCCGATCACGATCGGTTCGGTCCAGCCGGGAATGAGGCGGGGAATGTTGCGGCAGATGATCGGCTCACGGAAGACCGTGCCATCGAGAATGTTGCGGATCGTGCCGTTCGGCGACTTCCACATTTTCTTCAGGCCGAATTCCTTCACGCGGGCCTCGTCCGGCGTGATGGTCGCGCATTTGACGCCGACGCCGTATTTCTTGATCGCTTCCGCCGACTCTACCGTCACCTTGTCGTCGGTGGCGTCGCGATGCTCCATGCCCAGGTCGTAATAATCGAGGTCGATGTCGAGATAGGGGAAGATCAGCTTGTCCTTGATCCACTTCCATATGATCCGGGTCATTTCATCGCCGTCGAGATCGACTACAGGATTTTTGACCTTGATCTTCGACATGCGGCTGAACCCTTCGAGAAAGCGTGAGCAGGGGAGCGAGCGAGGCTCGGGGGGAGGCGCTGGATGAGCGCTTGGGCTCCGTTCGTATAACATTGCAGGCCAATTGATTAAAGATGGCCAATCGCCTATTCAGCGACACAATATTTCACGAGCGAGCCCTTTCTCATGGCCGGAACGGATCAGACCAAAGCCAACCCCACGCAAGGCGAGGCGACGCCGGCCGTTATCCTGGTTCAGCCGCAGCTTGGTGAAAACATAGGCACGGCATCGCGTGCCATGCTCAATTTCGGGCTCTCGGACCTGCGCCTCGTGAGCCCCCGCGACGGCTGGCCCAATGAACGCGCCCGCGCCGCTGCGTCAGGCGCCGATATCGTCATCGACGGCGCGCGGCTCTGCGCGCGCACCGAGGAGGCAGTCGCAGACCTCGATTATGTGATCGCCACGACGGCGCGCACCCGCGACATGGTCAAACCCGTCCTGACACCCGAAACGGCGGCGGCGAAGCTCCGCGAGGTGATCGGCGCGGGCGGGCGGGCGGGCGTTCTGTTCGGGCCGGAGCGGACGGGCCTCACCAATGACGATGTGGCGCTGGCAGACGCGGTTCTGATGGTTCCGGTCAACCCGGCCTTCGCCTCCCTGAACCTCGCCCAGGCCGTTCTGCTGATCGGCTATGAGTGGTTCAAGGCGGCCGACCGGACACCGGCCGAGCAGATCGACTATCTCCAGACCCGCCCGGCCACCAAAGAAGAGCTTCTGGGCTTCTTCGAGCATCTGGAGAGCGAACTCGACCGTTTCGGCTTCCTGAAGCCGCCGGAGAAGCGCCCCTCCATGGTCAGGAACCTTCGCAACATGTTCCAGCGGGCGACCATGACGGAGCAGGAGGTCCGCACCATGCGCGGCGTCGTCGCGGCGCTGGCGAGGCGTGTCCCGAAAGGCGAGGGGCCGGAAGGCTGATTTCGCCCCGATTTCAATCGTTTGACACATATGCGGAGGCGGGCTAAAACCCGCCTCGAAGCCGGTCCCCTTGGGGGCCGCTTTCATTTTACGCACCCGTGGGAAACGGCGACGCTTGAAGCCAGTTTCCCTGTCGGCTCAAGGGCTTGATAGCCCTGCGGCAAAGGAGGGGCGTTTCCATTTTTGACAGGAATCGCGATGACAAAGCGCCAGGAAGCCAAATACAAAATCGACCGCCGTTTGGGCGAGAACATCTGGGGCCGCCCGAAGTCCCCGGTGAACCGCCGCGAATACGGCCCCGGCCAGCACGGACAGCGCCGCAAGGGCAAGCTCTCCGACTTCGGCGTTCAGCTCCGCGCCAAGCAGAAGCTGAAGGGCTACTACGGCAATATTTCCGAGAAGCAGTTCCACGGCATCTACAAGGAAGCCTCGCGCCTTCGCGGCGATACGGGCGCCATCCTGATCGGTCTCCTGGAGCGCCGTCTCGACGCGGTCGTCTACCGCGCGAAGTTCGTTTCGACGGTTTTCGCCGCCCGCCAGTTCATCAATCACGGCCATGTGCTCGTGAACGGCAAGAGCGTCAACATCCCGAGCTACCGCCTGCGTGAAGGCGATGTGGTCGAGGTGCGCGAGAAGTCGAAGCAGCTCGCCGTCGTCCTCGAAGCGGCGCAGAGCGCCGAGCGTGACACGCCGGAATATATCGAAGTCGACCAGAACAAGCTGACGGCGAAGCTGATCCGCATTCCCGTCCCGGCCGATGTCCCCTTCCCGGTGCAGATGGAGCCGCATCTCGTCGTCGAATATTACTCGCGTTCGTAGTTCCGACAGGACGCCCGACATACGAAAGGCCGCTCGAAAGAGCGGCCTTTTTGTTTGATGCCTTCTTCGTCATTACGAGGAGGCTGAGCTGACGAAGCAATCCGGTTCTGCGTCGCCGCATACTGGATTGCCTCGGCCTGACAGCCTTGCAATGACGACCGCCTTAGGCGGCTTCCGTCTGGATGCCCTTTTGCGCCAGGAACTCGCGCAACTCGCCCTGTTCGAACATCTCGCGGACGATGTCGCAGCCGCCGACGAATTCACCCTTCACATAGAGCTGCGGGATTGTCGGCCAGTCCGAGAATTCCTTGATGCCCTGGCGGATGTCGGCGTCTTCCAGGACGTTGACGCCCTTGAAGGGGACGTTGAGATAGGTCAGCACCTGAACGACCGCGTTCGAGAAGCCGCACTGCGGAAAGACAGGCGTGCCCTTCATGAAGAGAACCACGTCGTTGCTGTCGACTTCCTGACGGATGCGGTCGAAGACCGGATTGTCGCTCATCTGATGTCCTTCCGCGCGCTCATGAGCGTCGCTCGTTGGTGTGGGTTCAATTCTCCGGTGCGGAGGTCTGCAGCGCGAGGGCATGAAGCTCGTTGCCCATGCCGCCCTTCAATGCGTTGTAGACCATCTGGTGCTGCTGCACCCGCGTCTTGCCCTTGAAAGCCGCCGAGATCACGTTGGCGGCGTAGTGGTCGCCGTCGCCGGCGAGATCGCGAATGTCGATCTTGGCATCCGGTATCGCCTCTTTGATCAGGCGCTCGATCTCACCCGCACTCATAGCCATGCCGCGACTCTCCCGGTTTCAGGGTCTCACAGGGCTTCCGCCGGGGCCGCCGCCATATAGGCAGGCAGCCAGCCCTCATGCGCAGCCTTGAGCCGCTGCAATGATATGGGATTGCAGCCATCCAGTGTCAATTCGTGACCTGCGGTCGCACCGATGCGGACAGCCGGCACGCCTGCCTTGGCCGCGCGGGCCAGAAGGTCTTTAACCATGGTCTCGGGCAGGGTTACGACATAACGCGCCTGATCCTCGCCGAAGGCCCAGGCATGAAGCGGCAGATCCCCGGGCGCCTCGATCTTGGCGCCGATGCCGCCTGCCATCGCCATTTCGGCGAGGGCAAGGAAGAGCCCGCCATCCGAAACGTCATGGACGGCGGTCAGCCCTTCGGCGCGAATTTCGGCGCGGACGAAGTCGCCGTTGCGGCGCTCGATGGCGAGGTCGACCGGCGGCGGCGCACCTTCGCGGCGCGCGAGAACGTCGCGCAGATAGATGCTCTGGCCGAGATGGCCCTTCGTCTCGCCGATCACGACGATCGCTTCGCCGGCCCTTTTGAAGGAGACGGTGGCGCGCTTCGCCATGTCGGGCAGCAGGCCGACGCCGCCGATCGCGGGGGTCGGCAGGATGCCCTTGCCGTTGGTCTCGTTGTAGAGCGAGACGTTGCCGGAAACGACCGGGAAGTCGAGCGCGCGGCAGGCTTCGCCGATGCCCTGAATGCAGCCCACGAACTGGCCCATGATGTCGGGCTTTTCGGGATTGCCGAAATTGAGGTTGTCGGTAATGGCGAGCGGCTCCGCGCCGACCGCCGTCAGATTGCGCCAGCATTCGGCGACGGCCTGCTTGCCACCTTCGACCGGATCGGCGGCGCAATAGCGTGGGCTGACGTCGAGCGTGAAGGCAAGAGCCTTGCCCGAATGACCGACGCGGATCACGGCGGCGTCGCCGCCCGGTCCGATCGCGGTATTGCCCTGAATGAGATGGTCGTATTGCTCCCAGACCCAGCGGCGCGAGCACTGGTCGGGCGAACCGACGATCTTCAGCAGCACTTCGGAAAGGTCATTCGGCGCTGGCACGTCGGCGGGTGCGAGAGCGGCGGGCTTCGGCGTCGCGACCCAGGGCCGGTCGTATTCTGGCGCCTGATCGCCGAGCTCCTTGATCGGCAGGTCGGCCATGATCTGGCCGTGCTGCTTGATGCGGAAGCGCAGATCGTCCGTCGTCCAGCCGATGATCGCGAAGTCGAGGCCCCATTTGCGGAAGATCGCCTCGGCATCCTTTTCGCGCTTGGGATCGAGAACCATGAGCATGCGCTCCTGGCTTTCCGACAGCATCATCTCATAAGCCGTCATGCCGGCTTCGCGGCAGGGCACCTTGTCGAGATCGAGCTCGACGCCGAGATCGCCCTTGGCACCCATCTCGACGGCGGAGCAGGTGAGGCCGGCGGCGCCCATGTCCTGAATGGCGATGACGGCGCCGGACGCCATCAGTTCGAGACAGGCTTCGAGGAGCAGCTTCTCCGAGAAGGGATCGCCGATCTGCACGGTCGGGCGCTTCTCCTCGGAGTCGGCGCCGAATTCGGCCGAGGCCATGGTCGCGCCATGGATGCCGTCGCGCCCGGTCTTCGAGCCGAGATAGACGATGGGAAGGCCGACACCTTTGGCCTGCGAATAGAAAATCTTGTCGGCATCGGCGAGGCCTGCCGCGAAAGCATTGACCAGGCAGTTGCCGTTGTAGCTCTCGTCGAAATTCACTTCGCCGCCAATGGTCGGCACACCGAAGGAATTGCCATAGCCGCCGACGCCTGCGACGACGCCCGATACGGTATGCCGCGTGCGCGGATGCTCCGGCGCACCGAAACGGAGTGCGTTCAGAGCCGCAATCGGCCGCGCGCCCATGGTGAAGACGTCGCGCAGGATGCCGCCCACGCCGGTCGCCGCGCCCTGATAGGGTTCGATGTAGGAGGGGTGGTTGTGGCTTTCCATCTTGAAGATGATTGCCTGACCGTCGCCGATATCGACGACGCCGGCATTCTCGCCGGGGCCGCAGATGACACGCGGACCGGTGGTCGGCAGCGTGCGCAACCACTTCTTCGACGATTTGTAGGAGCAATGCTCGTTCCACATCGCCGAAAAGATGCCGAGTTCGGTCAGCGTCGGCTCGCGCCCGATGAGATCGAGGATGCGCTGGTATTCGTCCGGCTTCAGGCCATGTTCGGCGACGAGCTCGGGAGTGATCTTCACATCGTTGGGTATCACGCAACCGCCTCCAGCACGCTCTCGAAGAGATTGCGTCCTTCCGCGCCGCCATTGAGCGGCTCGATTTCATTTTCGGGGTGGGGCATCAACCCCATGACATTGCCGCGATCGTTGATGATGCCGGCAATGTCGTTGAGCGAGCCGTTCGGATTGGTGCCTTCCGCATAACGGAAGACGACACGGCCTTCACCTTCGATGCGCGCCAGCGTCTCGGCATCGGTGAAATAATTGCCGTCGCCATGCGCAACCGGACAGCGCCAGACGTCGCCCTTGTTGTACTTGTTCGTGAAGTCGGTCGAGGCGTTCGCCACTTCGAGCTTCACATGTTTGCAGACGAATTTGAGATGGTTGTTGCGGACGAGAACGCCGGGAAGGAGCCCAGCCTCGCAGAGGATCTGGAAGCCGTTGCAGACGCCGAGGACATGAACGCCCTGGTCGGCCTTCTTGCGGACGTCGTCCATGATCGCCGCGCGCGCCGCGATGGCGCCGGTTCTCAGATAGTCGCCATAGGAAAAACCGCCCGGCAGCACGACGAGATCGACCTTGGGAAGTTCTGTCTCCGTATGCCAGACGGGGAGGGGTTTCTCGCCGGTGATCTTCTCGAGCGCATAGAGCATGTCGCGCTCGCGGTTCGATCCCGGAAAGACGATGACGGCGGATTTCATTGCTTACTTCTCGTCGAACTCGATGGCGTAGTTCTCGATCACGGTATTGGCGAGGAGCTTCTTGCTCATCTCGTCGAGGGCGGCACGCGCCTTTGATGGGTCCTTCTCGGCAAGCTCCACTTCGAAGAGCTTGCCCTGGCGCACGCTGGCGACGCCGTCGAAGCCCAGCGAGCCGAGGGCACCCTCGATCGCCTTGCCCTGCGGGTCGAGCACGCCGTTCTTCAACATGACCTTGATCCGGGCCTTCATATGTCGGTCTCTCTCATCACTTGCAAGTGCCGGTCGCATGGCCGGCTAAAGTCACTTTACGAGGGTTGGTCCGCGGCGCTTCGGCTCGTTCTCGAAGAGAATGCCTAGACGGCGCGCGACTTCCTGATAGGCCTCGATGAGGCCGCCCATGTCGCGGCGGAAGCGGTCCTTGTCGAGTTTGTCGTTGGTACGGATATCCCAGAGGCGGCAGCTATCCGGGCTGATCTCGTCGGCTAGCACCACGCGCACCATGTCGCCTTCATAAAGGCGGCCGAACTCGACCTTGAAGTCGACGAGGCGAATGCCGATGCCGAGGAAGAGACCGGCGAGGAAATCGTTGATGCGCAAGGCGAGCGCCATCATGTCGTCGATCTCCTGCGGGGTCGCCCAGCCGAAGGCCGTGATGTGCTCCTCCGACACCATCGGATCGCCGAGCTCGTCATTCTTGTAATAGAACTCGATGATCGAGCGGGGCAGCGGCGTCCCTTCCTCGATGCCGAGGCGCTTCGACAGCGAGCCTGCGGCGACGTTCCGAACCACGACCTCGCAGGGAATGATCTCGACTTCGCGGATCAGTTGCTCGCGCATGTTTATGGATCGGATGAAGTGCGTTGGCACCCCGATGTCGTTCAGCTTCGTGAAGATGAATTCGGAAATTCGGTTGTTGAGGACGCCCTTGCCCTCGATGGTGGCCTGCTTCTGGTTGTTGAAGGCGGTCGCTTCGTCCTTGAAATGCTGGATCAGCGTGCCCGGCTCCGGTCCTTCGTACAAAACCTTGGCCTTGCCTTCATAAACGCGTCTGCGCCGGCTCATGTGATGAAATCCAATCGGTTGGCCCGGGAGCAGGGCTTGAACGTGAGATCATTCCGCGGGGCGTCGGAAAGGCGACAGCATTCGGGAATCGCCCCTCCGGTTCGCGCGCAAGTTACTCTATGGCCCCCCGCGATACAATGAAAGTGCATGCGCCGCATCGAATGGATTTTTCTGCCGATAAATCAGGAGCTTAGAGCATTTCCTGCGGAGCTTCTTTCAGCCGGGCTGAACGGTTGATTTGAGGCCTGTGCGCGGTTATGCCTAAGCGTCCGTTAAAGCCCCGACGCACCCAGGCGCGGCGGCAGTCTTTTGGAGCGTTTAGCCACATGACGACCTTCGACAAGCGCGAGGAAGCTTTCGAGAACAAGTTTGCCCACGATGCCGATCTTCAGTTCAAGGCTCAGGCGCGCCGCAACAGGCTGCTCGGGCAATGGGCTGCCGAGCTGCTCGGGCTGACCGGCGATGCCGCTGCCGACTATGCGAAAGACGTTGTGAAGGCCGATCTGAAGGAAGCTGGCGACGAAGACGTCTTCCGTAAACTGCGCGGCGATTTCGACCAGAAGGGCGTCGAACAATCGGATCATGAAATTCGCCGCGCCATGAGCGATTTGCTGGCTGAGGCTGTACGTCAGATTCAGACGGAAGGCTGAAGCTTTCCAGCAGCTTGGCCTGAGTCGCTGAGCCGATTCGCTAATCCGACACCACGGTCAGCGCTGCGGCAAAACACTGCGTTGCGACATCCCTGATCTCGGACTCGTTCGCCGGTGTGATGCCGTCGGCATGAAGGCGGTCGCCACGACGGCGATGCATGGCGGTCCAGGTGACCATTTCCAGCGCGGCGCGGACGGCGATGGCGATACGCTCTGTTGGCCAGTCGCTTTGTTTTTTGAGAAGCCGGATCAGTGACGACAGATAGCCGCCGCGCATGATGTCGCGGTGAAGTTCTCCCAGTTCCGGGATGTCGAGCGAGCAGCTGTCGATCAGCCAGATCGCCCGGCGCTCCGCCGCGAGCGTATCGTAAAGTTCGAGCCCGATCGCCGTGAGCTCCTGCAATGTCGGTGCGGAAGGGCGGACGAGTGCCGCATCCAGAACCGGCCAGCGACTGCGCTGGGCCACAGCGGTGCGAAGAAGAGCCACGGTTTCGCCGATGGGCGGCGTAGGAAGCGGCACGGGCAGTCCTTCGAAAGGGACTTCGCAAAGCCGCATGATGGCGAGATGGAGCAGGGCTTCCTTGCTCTCGGCATAGAGATAAAGTGTGCCGGCGGCGGCCCCCATCTGTTTCGCGATATCGGCGACCTGAGTACGGCGGTACCCCAGGTCGCTGAAGCAGGTGATGGCCGCTTCGGCGATCTGCGCGAAGCGTTCGGTGCCCGGCCGCGCCTTCCGTCGCCTTATTTCAGTTTTCTGCATTTCGACTCGCTTTCCACTCTCGCTTCGGCATAGTATGAATGAACAGTTCATTCATTCAAGCTTTATGGGGAGGCAAGGGATGAAAAAATTTGCGGCGTGGATGGGGCTTGGTGCGGCCATCTTCTTGCTGGGAGCTTTCGGCGCAAGCTCCGAGGAGTGGGACCATTACGGTGGAGATGCTGGCGGCC
>CAISYL010000174.1 GCA_903889655.1 uncultured Alphaproteobacteria bacterium
GTCACTCCGGGCGCTTACGATCCCCAGTTCCTGCTCGATAAACTGCAACTGCCCGACGACATGACCGGCCTGCGCGCATTGGACATAGGCCCCTCGGACGGCTTTTTCTCGATGCATATGGCTCGTCGTGGAGCGCAAGTGACGGCAGTCGACTATCGGGCCAAGGATGGTCATGGATTCGAAGCCATGGAGAAACTCACCGGCCTGGAATTCGATTACAGGCAGATGAATCTGTACGACATCCCTGCCTCGGATATTGGCGCATTCGACATCGTCCTGTTTCTGGGAGTTCTCTATCACCTGCCCGATATGATGCGGGCACTGAACATTGTCGCCCGGCTATGTCGGAGCCGTCTTCTTGTCGAAACGCAGTTTGAGCCGGAGCTGATGCCCGGCGTGGCGGTTGCGCGTTATTATGAAGCGGGGACGCTGGCCGACGACATCACCAATTTCTGGGTCCCCAACAGGGAATGCCTCTTTGCCATGTTGCGCGACGTCGGCTTTCAAATCGATCGGGACGAGAGCTGGGGCAAACGCATTCTGGTGGACACATCATTAAGTCCCTCGGCAAGGGCGGAAAAGATGAGCCTGGCCTACGGGCTGATACCGGGCTGAGAGATCGGCGTCCAACATCGATCGGCGCGGCCCTGAATCACCAGGTACCGATACGAAGCCCCCATTCAGATTGCTCCGTGACATCCGACTTTCATCGACCCAGTTCTTCGAACTGCGCGATAAGTTTCGGGAGTGTTTCCCTGATGTCTGCGCGCGCCTTCCAACCGAGGAGGGTCTCCGCCCTTCCCGGATCACCGACAAATGAGGAAACGTCGAAGGAACGAGGCGGCGCCTCCTTGATGCTTACCTCCTTGCGAGCGTGCTGTGCCGCGATTTCCGCAAGTTCACCCAATGTAGTGCCTTGTCCGGAGACGAGGTGTATCGGGGGAAGTTGCTCGCCGGCAATCGTCGCTTGAACAAGCCGGCAAAGCCCATCCACCGCCTCGTCGACGAAGGTAAAATCGAAGACGTTCGCGCTACCTTCCACGGAGATGACGCCGCCGCGAGCCGCCGCGCGAGCAAAGGCCGGGACAACCCGATCGGGGTGGTCTTGAGGACACCCGTAGACATTCGAGAAGCGGCATATGTTCGCCAACAGACCGTGCGCGCTGGCGTTATCGATAATCAATTCGCCGTCGCGCTTGCTGCGCGCATATGTATTCAGCGGTCGCTTCTCCTCGTCCTCATGGACAGGCAACCGGCTCGCTTGCCCATATACTTCCCGGCTGCTCGCAAAGATGATCCACGGCCGAACCCGCTGGCCCAGACATAACCTGACGATATTTTCCAGGGCGGTGACGTTTGTGGCGTGACACAAGGCAGGATCTCTTTGTCCCCATACCACGCGTGAGACCGCCGCGAGATGTACCACGCCCTCTACATCCGCAAGTGCGTGATCGAGCGCGCGCTCATCGCAAACGTTCTCTGCCGGAGAGCGCCTCAGGTCGAAGCGGCGGACCTCAAACCCAAGCGCCTCAAGCCTCGTCGATATCCGCCTTCCGATCAGGCCTTCCGCACCCGTCAACAAAATCATCGCTATGTCCTCAAATGACGACGACCGATCTGAACCATACCCCCACCGGCATCCACGAAGGCGAACGGCGCGGTTCCACCACTGACGCTCCTCCGGGGCTCGCAAACATCGCCCCGTGCCTGATGATGGTTGCCGCATACCCGATCGCGCCGGCCGATAAACATCTGGAACTATCGGCTGCCATCACCTCCAACGGGTCACCCGCAGCAGCGACGGCCATCTGGTGGGCCCGGCAGGACTCGAACCTGCGACCAAACCGTTATGAGCGGTCCGCTCTAACCAACTGAGCTACAGGCCCCCAGATCGCGGGCGGCCCCGAAAGGCCGCGATCCGGCCCGTATAGCAGATAAATCCGGCGGGCTGAACGAAGATTGCAGGGTCGGCCGGACGCCGGACGGGGCCGGACAAGGTGCCGGAAATATGCCGTAATTCCGCCCGCATCGCCCGTGAAGCTCCGGATCGTCACACCAAGGGAGGACTTCCATGTCTGCGCGTCCGTCGAAAACTCCGCTCACATCCGGCCTCGGTTCGGGCCTTGCCGCCGCCCTCGCCCTTTGCGCGCTGTCGGTCGCGCTGGTGGCGGGCGTCGCCGCGCCGGCCCAGGCCGCCGACGATCAACCCCGCCCCCGCGTCCTCACAGTGAGCGGCACCGGCGAGATCGCCGCCCGGCCCGATATCGCCAATGTCGACACGGGCGTGCTGACCGAGGGCAAGACGGCCGCCGAGGCGCTCGCCGCCAACACCAAGGCGATGAACGCGATCTTCGCCGGGCTCGAAGCGATGAAGATCGCGAAGGACGACATTCGCACCTCGGACTTTTCGGTCTATCCGGTCTACAACCAGCCGCCCGTGCGGCCGGACGGCACCACGACGGACGCGCCGACCATCCGCGGCTATCAGGTGCGCAATCAGGTTTCGGTGACGGTGAGGAAACTCGACACGCTGGGCGCGACGCTCGACAAGCTCGTCACGCTCGGCTCGAACCAGATCGGCGGCATCGGCTTCAGCATCGACAAGCCCGAGCCGCTGGTGGATCAGGCGCGCGCCGAGGCCGTGAAGGACGCGCTGCGCAAGGCCAAGATCTATGCGGGCGCGGCGGGCGTGACGCTCGGCAAGATCGTCTCGATCTCGGAAAGCGGCGGCGTGGCGCCCCAGCCCGTCTATGCGATGAAGGCGATGGCGATGCGCGATGCCGCGCCGGTGCCTGTCGCCGGCGGCACGCAGAAGATTTCCTCCGACGTCTCGCTGGTCGTCGAGATCGAGTGATGCCCGCCGCCTCACCGCTCGCCGCTTTGTGATTGGACTTCGGCGCTTCCGCATGGCTCCCTGAGATTTCAGCGGAACCTTGCGGGAGCGCCATCATGACGGTCGAGAGCATCAGAGATTATTACGGCAAGGTGCTGGGCGGTTCGGCCGACCTCAAAACAGATGCCTGTTGCGATACGAGCGACGTACCGCAGCATATCCGCGCGGCGCTTTCCGACATTCACGACGACATCCTCTCGCGCTACTACGGCTGCGGCCTCGTCGTGCCGGCGGCGATCACGGGCGCCCGGGTGCTCGATCTCGGCTGCGGTGCGGGGCGCGACTGCTTCGTGCTCTCCCGCCTCGTCGGCGAGGAAGGCTCGGTCGTCGGCGTCGACATGACGGCGGAACAGCTCGCCCATGCCCGCGCCCACGTCGAGGGGCAGACGCGGCGCTACGGCTATGCGAAACCCAATGTGGCCTTCATCGACGGCTATATCGAGGAGCTCGGCGCGCTCGGCCTCGCGCCGGAAAGCTTCGACGTCATCGTCTCCAATTGCGTCATCAATCTTTCGCCGAACAAAAAGGCCGTGCTCGAGGGCGCGTGGAAGCTGCTGAAGCCGGGCGGCGAACTCTATTTTGCCGATGTCTATGCGGATCGCCGCCTCCCCGAAACGCTGCGCGACGATCCGGTGCTGCTCGGCGAATGCCTGGCCGGCGCGCTTTACTGGAACGACTTCCTGACGCTCGCAAAGGCGGCGGGCTTTACCGATCCGCGCCTCGTCGCCGACCGGCCGCTAGCCGTCAACGATGCGGGCATGCGCGCGGCGCTGGGGCCGGCGAAATTCTTCTCGGCGACCTACCGGCTCTTCAAGCTCGACGGCCTCGAAGGCGCGTGCGAGGACCACGGGCAGGCCGTCGTCTACAATGGCGGCATCGCCGAATGCGAGGACGTCTTCACACTCGACAAGCATCATGCGATCGAGAAGGGCCGCGTCTTTCCGGTCTGCGGCAATACGTTCCGCATGCTGAGTGAGACGCGCTTCGCGCCGCATTTCGATTTCATCGGGGATTTCTCGCGCCACTTCGGGATTTTTCAGGGCTGCGGGACGAATCTTCCCTTCGACACGGAGGCGCGCGGCGCAGCGACCAGCGGCGCCTGCTGCTGAAATGACCTGTCACCCTGGGGTGAAGGCGCGCGAGGAACACCTCACCTCCCCTCTTGAGCTAAAAAGCCACCTCAGGGCCGGGATTCGAGCAACGTCCTGATCTTCTCCGCGTCGTCGGGCGTGGCCGGATTGTAGACCACCATGTTGAGATCGGGCCGGCCGTCGACGGCGAAGGCCGAAAACTCCATCGAGAGAGGCCCCACGACGGGATGGTGCAGAACCTTCGCGCCGTCGCCATGCGCCTGCACATCATTGTCCCGCCACATCGCCGCGAATTCGGGACTGGTCGCGCAGAGTTCGTCGACGAGCGATTGCACCATCCCCGACGCGCCGGCGCGCGCCACATCGGCGCGGAACGACGCCACCACAAACCGCGCCACGTTTCGCCAGTTGGGCTGCGCCGCGCGGACGCCCGCATCGCGGAACATCATGCGCAGCACATTGCGCTGCCCTTCCGGCAGCTTGGAATAATCGGTGAGCACCGCAGCCGCAGCCCTGTTCCACGCGATCACATCCCATGTCGCCGTCCGGATGAAGGCGGGGCTGTATTCGAGCGTGTCGAGCAACCGCTGCAATCGCGGCGTGATGCCTTGCGGTTCGCGATAGTGAACTTCGGGCGGACGGCCGAGGCCGAGCAGAAACAGATGCTCGCGCTCGGCATCCGTCAGCATCATCGCGTGCGAAATGCGGTTCAGCACATCGGCGGAGGGCGCGCCGCCGCGCCCCTGCTCAAGCCATGTGTACCAGGTCGTGCTGACATTGGCGCGCTGCGCGACTTCCTCGCGGCGAAGGCCCGGCGTTCGCCGGCGCGCCAGCGGAAAGCCGAAAGCTGCCGGATCGAGCTTCGCGCGGCGATCCTTCAGATAGGCGCCGAGCAGGTTTTCGTTCGCGTCAGGCATCGGTCATCCTGTTAGCCATTATACCAGTATAACCTCACTACTTTACCAGCATATCAAATTGGCGGAGAAACGCTGCGTCCAATCGGAAGACCAATCGGGAGAAACGACATGCGCGTATTCATGACCGGCGCGGCCGGCTTCATCGGCCAGGCGACGACCGGAGAGCTGATCGCCAACGGGCACCAGGTGCTGGGCCTTGCGCGATCCGACGCCAACGCCGCCGTGCTTGAGCATCTGGGCGCGGAGGTTCATCGCGGCTCGCTTGAGGATCTCGAAAGCCTAAAGGCCGGCGCGGCCAAGGCCGACGGCGTCATCCATCTGGCCTTCATCCACGATTTTGCGAAGTTCGCGGAGAATGGCCAGGTCGACAAACGCGCCATCGAGGCGATGGGTGACACGCTCGAAGGCACGGGGAAGCCCTTCATCGTCACCTCGGGCACCGGGCTCATCGAGCCGGGCGTGGTCATCACCGAAAACATCCGGCGCGATGCCAGCGCGCATGTTCCGCGCGTCTCGGAACAGGCCGGGCTCGCTTATGCGTCGCACGGGGTGCGCGCCATGACGGTGCGCCTGCCGCAGGTGCATGGCGCCGACGGCAAGGCGGGGCTCATCACCTATCTGCTCGAACTCGCGCGCCAGAAAGGCACGGCCGCCCGCGTCGGCGACGGCAACGAACGCTGGGCGGCGGCCCACCGGCTCGATGTCGCCCGCCTCTACCGGCTCGCGCTGGAGAAAGGCACGGCAGACGGCATCTATCACGCGGTCGGCGAAGAGGGCGTGCCCATGCACCAGATCATCGACGTGATCGGCCGTGCCCTGAACATCCCCGTCATCTCGATCGCGAAGGAAGAAGCCGCCGACTATTACGGCCCGCTCGCGATGTTCGCGGGCCTCGACATGCCGGCATCGAGCGCGCTGACGCAGAAGTGGCTGGACTGGACGCCCACGCAGATCGGCCTCATCGCCGATATCGGCCAGCCGGGTTATTTCGCGAGCTGAAAGGACCATGAGGCACGGCCTCCAATACCGACTGTCACCCCGGGCTTCGCCCCGGGATGACACCGGAGGAAACCGCAACCACGAACATCCCCGCGAGGCTCCGCCTCCGGGGGTTCGGCACGCAACCCGCCTCGGGCGACCTTCACCGGGGTGAAGGATGCGCGGGGCCTCTGTTCCACCGCCCGCGTTCAACGCGTGACGCGTGGCACGTGTGGAGCGATGAAACCCGCCCCGCGCACGGCGATTTTAGGGGTGTCCGACCCACACCTGCGACATCCGACTTTTATCGGCCGGAGCGCACCGCGAACCGTAGTGTTCGCCTACCCAATCATCCCTCCCGGGCCGCGGGGCTGGTTGTCCCCGCGACGTGAGGCACGCCGCATTCCCTCTCCACGTATTCGGCCAGTTCCGGATACGCCCTTCGTGGAGCGGGTCGCGATTAATGTGGGGGCGGAGCATCGGGCGGGGATAAGTTTTTTGGCGCGTCATTGTCCGTGGAGTCAGCCACGGATAACTATGGGAAGAGTTCGCGGACTCGAACAAAGGCCGCTCCGGTCTCAGCGGCACGGCGAATCTTCCGGTCTAATACGTGATCCAATGGCAGACTGCGGTGCAGCATCTCGTAGAGATCGAGGCCATCCATACAGATCACGCGCTTTCCCCGTCCCCACGCAGCCAAGCCATCCTCTGAATAGCCGGCGTGGCTAATGAAAAGTCCCCTCGCCCAAGCCGCCTTCTGCTCCAGCTTGCCTTGAAAAACGTGAAGATCAGCGACGCCCGTCGGAGCGCTCTCCCATTTCGCCTCGAGGAGATACGTCTCATTCGCCAGGACAAAACTGCCGTCGATCTGTTCACCGCGAATCCGAAAAGCGTCGCGCGGCTTGAGTCCATATGTCTCGAATAGCGATTTGAGGAAGCCCTCAAACGCATAGCCGCGCGCTTGTGGTGCAAGCTTCGACAGTTTCACGACATCTTCCCTCAGGGAGGCGATACGTAGTTGGTCGAACGCCGACTTCGGCGCCTCCTGCGGGCCTTGAGCATCGTCCGAACTTCCGCCCAGCCGATTGATCACGGCGAAATAGCGGGCCTCTGCGTTCTTTATAGGATCGTCGCGGCCCGTCCGCAGGAGGAACGCCTCTCGCACTTCCCACAATGCTTTCAAGGTCTTCAGCGCAGCGCGATCATCGACCTTCTGCAGGAAGCACTTCAGACGTTTGCCCTTAGACCCGCCATTCGCCGCATAGGTCGGGTCGCCGATGTCGACGTCTAGTTCGGTAGCGAAGAACTGCGCGAAACTCTGGTCCGAGAAGTCAAGAACGTAGCCGCGACCGCGGATGAAGTCGACGAGGTCATCCACCGCCATCAGGTCGATCATGCGGAGGCTACTCATGTTTGAAGCCTTAGGGTGATGTCGCAGTGAGAGTGTCGGGACGCGGCGCAGGCCCGATCATGCTGCGAGCGACCGCCGACACGAGTTCCTGCTCCGGAAAGAAACCAAGGCGATGCAGGGCATCAAGGATTCCTTCAAACTTCACGTAGAGCGCATTTCCTTCGAGCGCCGAAGACGCCAATTCATTGAGCTCATCAGCAAGCTGACTGATGGCTTCAACACGGCGCGTCGCCTCTGCAGCGTCTAGACTCAAGGTACGCTCACGGGCAAATTTCGTCGCGTGTTGACGGGTGTATTCCGCGATCTCGACGAGAGCCTTGTTGGCCAAACGAGCGCGAGCGATAGCCTGCGCAATGCAGTAGCAGGCGTCCTGAATTTCGCATCGATCCTCCTCCGTTGGCGCGCGGTCGACGCGGCGATAGGCACTCGGCGAAAATCCGCCTTGCTGGAGCTTGTGGAAGCTAACTTCAGCGGACCCAAAAGTGGCCCGCTGCTTCGCAAGATCGACTGCCCAGTAAGTTGAAGGACCGCCCCGGGCCTCCACCTGCCGCATCAGTGTATCGAGTAGTTGGTCGTGCTCTCGCATCCGTCGAAGCTGGTCCTGATCATCCCGGAAGATGGATATTGAATCCGGCTTCCAAGGGAGACCTTGGTCATCAAGCCGCCGCCAAGCTTTCAGCGCCGCCTCGACAGGCCCCGGTACCGACTCGCCCTCAGTCCAGCGTCGCGCCGTCCGCTCGGAGACGCCGAGAAATTGCGCCGCTTCTGAAAAGCTCAGCTTCAAGGACGACAAATATTCAAGAAACTCATGCTTTGACATCATAGGTAGCATAATATTGCTGATTTGACATTCTGTAAATGTCAAAACTTCCGATACTCGCGAAGCCGGGCCTTCGCGGCCTACCTGCCCCCAGCCCTTCTGAGCCCCATAAAGGACGATCTCGTTGTGTTCGTCCTGTAGTGAAGACGTGGATGGCCGGTCGAGCCGGGCCATGACGAGAGCGGAGGTGGGGATACAGCGCCCTCCCCTTGTAATCCCTCGTGAACACCCCATATAGGCTCTAACGACACCATCATGGGTGAAGCGTCCCGCGCTCCAGTGAGAGCGCAAGCGGGCGGTTTGCCGGGCCGAGTATCGACCGGCCCGATGGTTTCATCCCCGAAGGCGACCACGGATGTAATGGCGCCAGGCTCGGTCAAACGAGCCGGGGATGGTTGGGAAAGGCCGGGAGACCCCGGCCTTTTTTCATTTCCAGAGCCTTTTTCGTCAGCGACCGGAAGGAACCGAGCATGGCTGCACGCGACAGAAATTCGATCTTCAAGCCGGCTCCGCCGACGCCTGCCCGCACCATGAAGGCGGACCAGACGACCGAGGCGGCGCGGCTTCTGATCGCATCGGAGACGAAGGTGCGCGACGCCAAGACGGCGCGTCTGCGGCAGCTTCGGCTCGAGAAGGAAGCCGCCGACGCGGCGGAGAAGGCGGCAGCGCCCGCCGCTCCGAAGAAGAAGGCGAAAGCCAAAGTCTCCGCGTAAGGGCGGTCGCCGCGTAAAGAGGGCTCCGCGTGAGCGGGACTTGAAAAATCCGGCGGCGCTTCA
>CAISYL010000175.1 GCA_903889655.1 uncultured Alphaproteobacteria bacterium
TCTCGGCGATCCCAAGGAATATGGCGCTGGCTTGAACCTCGGCTATGCCGGTTTCACGCTGGGCGGCGCCTATTACAAGAGCGAAGATATTTATGGCAACTGGGGCGCGGTGCCTTCCGTACTCGACTTCGCCGACAGGACCTGGACGGCCGGTCTGAAGTATGCGACGGGCCCTTGGACGGTCGGCGTCGCTTATCTCGATACCGATCAGGATCTCGGCGCTTTCGTCGGCAACACAAGCATGACGTCGAAAAACTGGCAGATCGGCGGCGGCTACAACCTCGGCGCCGGCGTCGATGTCGGCCTCGATCTTCAGTCCACCAAGTTCAAATTAGCCGGCTTCGACTACGACTCGAAGTCGGCCGGTCTGGTTCTCGCGATCGCCTTCTGATCAAGGCGCGCGGCACGTTTGAAAAGAGCGGGCTTCGGCCCGCTCTTTTTTATTTCGCTTTGCCGAGAGCAATGCCGGCAATGCCCGCCATGCCGAGCCCGGCGAGCCGTTGCGCGGACCGTCTGTCGATGCCGCCCAGCGGATAGACGGCGAGACCCCGGGCCTGCGCCGCCGTTGCGAGTTGTACGAAGCGGATGATGCCGAGCGGGTGGACACCTGGATGACTTTGCGTTGCGAAGACGGGTGAGATCAGCACGGCATCTGCCCCCGCCCTTGCTGCGGCGACGATGGCACCTTGCGAATGCGCGGCTGAGGTGACGAGGAAGCCGGGTTTCGGTCGCCTGCCTCGCGCGAAGCGACGTTCCGTTGACTGACGAATGACGAATTCGGGCAGATGTAGTCCGTCGACACGGAGATGAGCGCCGACGCGAAGATCGCCGGCAACCAGCAACAACACGCCACGCCGCCGCGCCAGTTGTCCAAGTTCGCGCAGATATCCGGCATCGAGGACAACGCCATAGGCGCGGTAGATGACGGCGGTCCTTTTCGGCGCGCGGCGTAGCGCCACGCGCGGATCGGGCATACGGACCGGATCCGTCATCGCGATCAAGGGCGGCAATCCGTGGATCGGCAAAGGCAGCTTGCCAGTTTTCCGGCTCGCCACTAGCTTCGGCCCTGCTTTCGGCGGGAAAGAATTGGTCATGGTCGCAGAGAACCTACAACAGGGCGCGCAAGCGGGCGAGACGCCGCGTGGCCGGCTCGCGGCCATCCGGGCGCGCATCGGGGCGGCGGCCAGGGCGGCCGGCCGTTCGGCTGAGGACATTACGCTGGTCGCCGTTTCGAAAACCTTCGAGGCCCCCGATATCGAGCCGTTGATCGCGGCGGGTCAGCGGATTTTCGGCGAAAACCGCGTGCAGGAGGCGGCGGGCAAATGGCCGGCGCTGAAGGCCGCGACGCTGGATATCGAGCTTCATCTGATCGGTCCGCTGCAGACCAACAAGCTGAAGGAAGCTCTCACCCTCTTCGATGTCTTCCACACGCTCGACCGCGAGCGGCTCGCCGAGGCGCTGGTGAAAGAGCGCGACAGGGGAGCGGCCTTGCCCCGGCTTTTCATTCAGGTCAACACCGGCGAGGAGCCGCAAAAGGCGGGCATCTTTCCCGGCGAGGTCGATCGCTTTATCGCCTCGTGCCGGGAGGTTCACCGTCTTCCGATCGAGGGGCTGATGTGCATTCCGCCGGTCGATGAAGAGCCTGCGTTGCATTTCGCATTGCTCGACAAACTCGCCCGGCGCAACGGTCTCGCGAAACTCTCGATGGGTATGAGCGCGGATTTCGAAACGGCTATCGCCTTCGGCGCGACGCATGTGCGCGTCGGCAGCGCGCTTTTCGGCTCACGGAGCTAGTTCGACTTCCATCCGCGTCTCCGGCGTGAGGCGCGCAAGAACGCTCAGCATGTCCGGCAGGCGCAGCGCGACGCAACCTTCCGTGGCGCCGAGACGGCCGCCCTCTTCCTCCTTCGCCAGATGAAAGAAGATGGCGCTGCCGGCGCCCGCCACGACGGGGTCGTCATTATAGCCGAGCGGTATGATGAGGTCGTAGAGGTGATCGTCACGCCAGAGCGCTTCGGCGCTTGCCGCATAAGGCAATTTGACCGGCCGGTTGTAGGCCGGATCCGACGCGGCATCGCACCAGCCGTCGTCGGTCGCGATCGCTTTGCGGGGCAAGGATGTCGAGGGCGGCGTCAGGCGGTCCGGCCGGAACAGCAATTCGCGCAGGGCAAACTGTCCGACGGGCGTGGCGCCATCGCCTTCGCGTTTCGTCGGGACGATACCCGCCCGTCCGAGTGCGCAGCGATAGACATCGCCGCCGACGCGCAGGATGCCTTCATGCTCGCCAGCGCACCCTGAAACGTAGATCATCATGATGACCGCAATTTAGGAGCACGCCCGGCGGCCGTCAAAGTCCATCGCCGGACGGTTGATCGACGAAGGCATTCGCGAGCGGAATGTCGGGATGGGTTTGCTTCAGGGCATCGAGCTGGTCGAGCCCGCCCTCGATGGCGCTGGCCAGATCCTTCGAGCCCGGTTTGGACGCGATATCGGCGGGTGCGGGCTTCGGCTTGCTCTCGGCAGGCGGCGCCGCAGAGGCCGCGGCCAGAGCCGGGTTGGCCGCCTTTGCCGCCTTCGGATCGGCGAAGGAATTGAGCAGCGCATTGAAGGCGTCGGGGCTCAGCTGCGGCATTGATTTCGGCACGGGCTGGGACGCGGATTGAGGCGCCGCCGTGGCCGCCGGCCGGGCGCCGGTTGCGGCCGGGGCTGCCAGCGATCCGGTGCGTTCGCTTCCGTCCAGCGCGGCAAATTTGGGCCGGTCGGGTGTCGGCGCCGACGCGGTCGGTGTCGTCGTTGATGCTGCGGGCTGGTCACCGGCGGTCGTCTGCGGGGCTGCTTCCGCCACGGCGGTCGGTTTCGCCGTGTCGCCGGTCAGGCCGGCGATCAGATGTTCGCCGAGATCGGCGCCGGTGATGGTTGCAACGGCTGCATCGAAGACGGAGGCGACGAGGCCGATCGGACCGCCATAAAGCGCCCCGCCAGCGACGCGTGCCCCCGGGCTGATCGTGTCGCCGGTCAGGCTGCGGTAGATGCTGGAGACGACGGGGATGTGCTGGAGCGGGTTCACCGTGTCCAACAGGTCGTTGAAGCTGAGTTCGCTTCCCTTTGGCGCCGTGCCAGTTTCGCGCGCGGTGCGCAGCGCGTCGAAGGCGTCGGAAGCCATGTTGTGCTTGCCCTGATGGACAAGCGGCGCGATCGCTGTGAAGTCAGTCATCAGGCTCGAGACCTTTTCCCCGGCGCGGCTTTCGCGCCCCCGTCTGGAAGAGCAAGCCTTGGGCCACTGGAAAGCCTTGCGATAACAAGGCCTTACGTCACCGTTTCGTTTGACTTTTCGTGCCGGTCGGCAGAGCTTGCCGGGCCGGCGCGAGCGCGGCCCGACCATCGCCATTGGTTGCCTGTCGGCGCTATGGCAAACTCGCGCCGCCGATGAAGGATCAGCGTGAATGAGCAAGCGTCCCCCGAAACAAGGAAATATCTCTTTTGCGCCGCCGCCGGGTGCCCGGCCGACGGTCTCTCTTCCGGGGAGTGCCTTTGGCGGATCGCGGCCGACCGTTCCCTTGCCGCCCTCGGTCGGCGGGGTCGCGGCCAGGCCCTCGCCCCAGGAGCTGGCGGAGGCTTTGAAAAGAGGCGGGGCATTCCTCGCCAGCGGTCGGCTCAAGGAAGCTGAGGCGGTGGCCCAGCTCGCTCTGCGCTTCTTCCCCGGCCATCCGGATGCGCTTCATCTTCTCGGACTGGTGGCATATGAAGCGGGCAAACCGGAAGAGGCAGAGCGCCTTATCGGTCTTGCGGCTGCGAACGGCAAGCCGCACGCGACCCTGATGGTCAATCTGGGTAACGCGAAACGCAGCCTTGGAAAATTCGACGAAGCCGAGGCGGCCTATAATCAGGCGGTCAAGCTGGATCGCAATTCTGCCGGCGCCTACCTCAATCGCGCGATCCTCTTCAAGCATCTCAACAAGCCGGATTTCGCGCTGCGCGACTTCGAAAGCATGACGAAGTTGTCGCCGCAGAATCCGCTCCCTTACGTCCAGGCCGTTCAGGTGGCGTTGCATTGGGGCCGTTTCAGGGAGGCGCTGGTTTTCTGCAAGGCAGCGAGGGACCGGTTGCCGAATCCCCCTGCCGTGATCTTTGTTCTTACGGCCGAAATCTATGAGCGGCTATCGGAGTTCGACGAGGCGCTTGTTTGGATCAATCAGGCCTTGTCGATCGATCCCACGCATGTCGATGCCAAGCGCGTCAGATCGCTCATCCGGCGACGTCAGTCGAAGGGAGACAAGGCCGTTCTGATCGAGCTGCGGGCCGAACTTGAGGCGATCGATACGTCCGGTCTGGCTCCCGACCATGCACGCGCCCTGCATGCCGAGCTGGCGCAGATATGCGAGAAGCTCAACGATACCGATGCGGCCTACTACCATTTCAAGCGGCAGAATGAAGAAGCCGCGAAGGAGGTCGACTCCGCGCATGCCGACAAGAACGAATATCTGAAGCGGGTCGAAGATCTGATAGAGGGGTTTACGCAGGAATGGCTGCGTGGCGCGAAATCGCTACCCCCCCCTCTCGACAATAGAGCTCACCGCTCGCCGCCGGTTTTTCTCGTCGGTTTCCCGAGATCGGGCACCACGCTGCTGGATCAAATTCTCGACTCGCATCCGGATGTCCAGGTTCTGGAAGAGGTTCCGGTGCTGCTACCGGTTCGTCATGAGGTCGAAGCGGCGCCCGCCGGCTATTTGGGCCGTCTGGCGGAGATCGACGAGCGAGACCGCGAAAAGCTGAGACGGATTTACTGGCAGGCGCTCGAAGACGAGGGTCTCGATCTGAAGAACAAGATCGTCATCAACAAGATGCCGCTCAATATCATTCAGTCGGGCCTGATCGGCCGGGTCTTTCCGGACGCGAAGATCATCCTTGCCTTGCGTCACCCCGCCGACAGCGTTCTTTCCTGTTTCATGCAGGACTTTCAACTCAATGCGTCCATGGCAAACTTTCTGACGCTGGAGGATGCCGCCCATCTCTATGACCGCGTCATGACGTTGTGGCAGCAGTATCGTGCGCTGCTGCCGCTCAACGTGGTCGAAGTCCGCTACGAGAACCTGATCCGCGACATTCGTAGCGAAGTCGAGCCGGTGCTCGATTTCCTCGGTCTCGCCTGGAATGAGGCCCAGGCTGATCCGGCGGCGCATGCGCTGGCGCGCGGAACGATCCGTACGCCATCTTATTCGCAGGTGACGCAGCCCATCTATTCGAGTTCCGCCGATCGCTGGCGGCGCTACGACAAATACCTCGCGCCTGTATTGCCCGTGCTGGAAAAGCACATCAGATATTTCGGCTATCCGCTTTGATCCGATGAGCGCCAAGAAACTCCTGATTGTCGACGACGACGAGGCACTGCGCGGCTCTCTCATGGAGCAGTTGCAGCTTCATGAGGAATTCGAGGTCGCGGCGGCGCCTACGGCGGCGGCGGGCATCGAGCATGTGCGTAACGCCCATGTCGATCTCGTGCTGCTCGATGTCGGGCTTCCCGACATGGACGGGCGTGAGGCCTGCCGGCTGATGCGCCGCGACGGCCTGAAAGTGCCGGTCATCATGCTCACCGGCGCCGACACGGAAGCAGATACCATTCTGGGTCTCGATGCCGGCGCCACGGACTACGTGACGAAGCCTTTCCGCTTCGGCGTGCTGCTTGCCCGCATCCGCGCCCATCTGCGCACGCATGAGCAAAGCGAGGACGCCGTCTTCAAGATCGGCCCCTATTCCTTCCGGCCGAGCGCGAAGCTTCTCCTCGATGCGGCGGAGAAGAAAATCCGCCTCACCGAGAAGGAAACCAACATCCTCAAATTTCTCTATCGCGCCGGGCAGATCGTCGGTCGCGAGGTGCTGCTCGCGGAAGTCTGGGGATATAATTCCGGAGTGACGACCCATACGCTCGAGACGCATATCTACCGGCTCAGGCAGAAGATCGAGAAGGATCCGTCGAACGCGGAAATTCTCGTCACCGAGGCCGGGGGGTATCGGCTGGTGCCGTGAGGCTACGGATATCCGGGGGCATCGCCCTTCGGGACGCCGGGGTCAGGCCTTGGCGGTCAGCGAGATGAGGGCGATCGAGCCGAGGGCTACCGGCACGGCGACGAGAGCGGCAAGGACGAGGGCCGTTGCACCCCAGATCGCGATGCCGACCAGAACCAGAAAAATGACATTGAGAAAAAAGAGCGTGGCGCTGTCGATGCGGTCCATGGGCGGGCTCTCGTGACGCAAGTGAACTGAAGTCGCCGCGGTCATGTGCCGCAATCCGGCCCTGGCGAAAAGTGGTCACTTCGCCGCAGCGCGCATCCGCTCAATTGTCGCCGTCGACAGTCGCGGTCAGCTTGTAGGTTTCGACAAATTCCGTCGGCATGCGCGTCGCCTTGCCCGTCTCGATATTGATGCAGACAAAATCGGACAGGCCGCGCAGCAGTGTCGCGCCGGTCGATGCCTTGACCATCTGGAAGCGGCGGCGAAGACGGAGCCGGCCGTCATTGCCGGTGATCCAGGTCGCGACCAGCACCTTGTCCCCCTCGTGGCTCGGCGCGAAATATTCCATCTCGTGGCGGCGCACGACCATGCCGCGATTAAGCTTCGCATAAGATGCGAAATCGAGGCCGAGCGCCTTCGAATGCTCCCAGGCGGTCTTGGCCATCCATGTCAGGTAGACGACATTGTTCGTATGCTGAAAATCGTCGATGTGATGCGGTTCGACCGTCACCTCGTGGATGAAGGGATCGGGGTGGTCCCACAGGATCTTGTTCATGTCCGTCATCGCCCGGCTCCTTGTTCCCGCCTTTCTAGCCGCCGCTCGCCCCTAGGGCAATCGAGCGGTTGTTTCGTGCCGGCCTCCTCTTCGCTATGCCCAGTCTCTTCGCTATGCTTGCTCCCATGAGCCTCAAGACGATCATCTCGCTGCTGCAGCGCCACGATCTTTTCGCCGATCTCGATCCGGTCAGGCTCGAGGTGCTGGCCTTTACCGCCGAACGTCCAGCCTTCGAGCCCGGCGAAACGCTCTTCGAAGCCGGTGCGACGGCCGACGACGCCTATCTGATCCTCGAAGGCGAGGCGGTGATGCTCGCCCATGTCGGCCACGAGGCGCGGGGCGGCGAGAAGCGGGCGCTGCGCCTTGACAGGGGCGACCTCATCGGCGAAACCGCTCTCTTCCATGAAGGGGTGCGGCGCTCGACGGTCAGGGCGGCGAGCCCGCTCCAGACGCTCCGCATCAGCCGCTATCTCTTCCAGCGACTGCTGGAGGAGTTTCCCGAGATGGCGGGTGCGGTCGCGCGGGCGCTCAGCCGCCGGCTCGAAAGCATGGGCGGGGAGATCGCCGAATTGAGCCGGGACATGGCGCGCGGAAACGGGAGACCGGAATGAGCGATGCGGACGAGGAAACGGCGGAGCGCAAGGACATGGCCGCGCCGGACTGGCCGCCGAACATTCAGGCCGTCTTCAAGCGCATGGCGCCGGCGAGCCGCTATCTCGGCCTCGAAATCATTGCCGCCGATCAGGCGGCGCGCACCGTCGAGGTCGCCTTCAATGCGGGGCCGGAACTCTGCAACATGTGGGGCGGCATCCAGGGCGGCATGGTCGCGGCGATGCTCGACGATGTGATGAGCCTCGCGGTCGGCCTCGATCTCGAATGGGGCCAGATCAGCCCGACCCTCGAACTCAAGGTCTCGATGCTCAACGCCGCAAGGCCCGGCCGCATCATCGGCCGGGGCCGTGTCATCAAGCGTGGCCGCTCGGTCGGCTTCATCGAAGGCGAATTGCTGACGGAAGACGGAACGCTGCTCGCGACGGGAAGTTCGACGGCGACCTTCGTCACTCTGAAGCGCAAGGAAAAGCCCGCCGAGGCTTGATCCTCAGCTATAGGCGTTGGCGTCGAGATAGCTGCGTGCCCTGGCGGTCAGATGCGTTTCGAAGAGCGCGAAGTGGTGCCGCACGCCGGCATTGAGCGCCTGCTTGTCGAGTTTCACGATGCGCCGCGTTTCGCGCAGGAAGCTCGGCCAGTAGCGGATCACCATCCAGACATTGTCGGCGAGCGGCGCCAGCTCGTCCTCGGGCATGGTGAGGTGGCCCGCCTCGATCATGTGGCGGAACATGCGTTGCAGCATCGCCGTCGTCAGCTCATAGACGCGGTGAATCTTGCTCTCGAGTTCGGGCGAGGTGCGGCCGTATTCGGCCTGGTCGCGATAGAGGAACTGGAATTCCCAGACCTCCTCGAACACCATCCGGTTGAAGAGCACATAGGAATCGAGGACCGTCTCGGGCGTCGACTTGATCGCGAGCCGCGTGTCGATGCGGCGGATCAGGCTGTATTGATGCGCGCGGACGAGGTCCTTCTTGGTGCGGAAGTGGTACCAGAGATTGCCTTCCGAGATGCCGACCTCCTCCGCGATGCGGGCGGTCGTCACCGTGTCGTAGCCGTTCTCGTTGAAGAGACGCAGGCTCACCAGGAGAATGCGATCCTTGGTCTTGGGCGCCTTGATCGGAGGCGCTTTTGGAGGCGGTGCCTTGGTCTGGGATGCCATGATCCTGGTCGCCGTCGAGCGGCTTGTTCGCGCTTCTTATTGGTTTCCCTTGCGTCATATCCGACCTTTCGAAGGATCACGGATATGTGCGGGTTGCGTCAATGGTGGGGCCTTGCCTGCCTAGGGTCAATACCCTAAAGTCCGGCCGCTGCTCTTACCAAGAACATGCGGGATCAACCGCAGGCCTTCAGGAGGAGCCCCAGGAGCGGGCATGGACCCGGAAGCTTTGCCCCCGGCTGGTCACCCCCCAGCTAAAGCTTCAGGGTCGCGATCACGGGAACGTGGTCCGATGCCCGCTCCCACCCCCTCGCCTCGCGCAGGACCTGCATCGATTGCGGGGCGTCTCCCAGCGCCGGCGTCACCCAGATATGGTCGAGCCTGCGGCCGCGATCGGCGGCGGCCCAATCCTTTGCGCGGTAGCTCCACCAGGAATAGAGCTTTTCTTCGGCCGGCACGAAGCGGCGCATCACGTCGACCCAGTCGTGCGAGGCGATGACCTCGTTCATCAGGTCCACCTCGATCGGGGTGTGGCTGACGACCTTCAGCAATTGTTTGTGCGACCAGACGTCGTGTTCGAGCGGCGCGACGTTGAGATCGCCGACCAGAGCCATGCGGTTCTGGGATTTCCGCTTCATGCCGTCATACCATTGCGTCATCTCGCGCATGAAGGCGAGCTTGTGCGCGAATTTCTCGTTGATCTCCGGGTCGGGTTCGTCGCCGCCGGCGGGCACATAGAAGTTGTGAACCGTCAGGCCGCCGGGCACGTCGAGATCGACCGAAAGATGGCGTGCATCGCCCTTCTCGCAAAAGGCTTTCGTCTCGATCTTTTTGAAGGGAATGCGGCTCAGGATCGCGACGCCGTGATAGCCCTTCTGGCCGTTGACCGCGACATGTTCGTAACCCGCCTTCTGGATCGCCTTCAGCGGAAAGGCGTCGTTGACGCATTTGATTTCCTGAAGGCAAAGCACATCCGGCGCGTGATCGGCCAGCACCTTCTCGACGAGATTGATCCTTAGGCGGACGGAATTGATGTTCCAGGTGGCGAGCTTGAAATCCAAGGGTCGGGCTTTCGGAAGATGTTGCGAGGATCAGAAGATATTGAAGGTGAGGCCGGCGACGCCGATGGGCCAGCGGCCGCGGGCGAAGAGCGCGAATTTGCGGTGGAAGGGATGATCTTCCCCGGCGCCGGCAATGAGCGCAAGCGCGGCGTTGTGCGCGGCCTGCACGGCGGCGCCGGCGGCGGCGTCCATCAGCGCCTCGTCGTCGATTTCGGCGAAGCTCGCGGCCTCGCGCGCGGCGGCGCCGAGGCGTCCGCCTAAAATCGCCGTCACATGCGTCAACGCGATCGCAAGGCCCTCTTCGGAAATGGCCTCGAGGGCGTCCGTCGCGAGTCCGGCCCGCAACTGTTCTTCCGCCTCCCACTGGGCGGTGTCGAAATCGGTGTTGGCGGCGGCGTCGGCCGCGTCCTCCCAGCTCGCGACGCGGGCGGGCTCCGCGTCGGGAAAGCCGAGCCCGTCGAGATAATCGCGGGCAAGTCCCTTCGCCTCGCGATCGAGAGGTTCGCCCACTGCTGCGAACCACGGCAGCAGCGCCGCTTCTTCCGCAAAGAGGCGCACACCGCGAAGCAGCGGAATTTCCTCTTCAAGCGCGTCGAGATCGTCGTCGCTCAGCGTGATATGCGGCTCGTCGTCATCGTCCTGCATGGGGTCCCAGCGCTCAAGCGCAGTCATGGGTGATCGATCGTTCTTATATAGCAGCCGCAGAAAAAGTTACGCCCCGACACTCGCAGTTTGAACGGGGCGTAAAAAATGACGCCCCGGTTTTCACGAATTGCCCCGGTTTTCACGAATTGAACGGGGCGTAAAAAAAGTTACGCCCCGTCAGGGGGGTGACGGGGCGCAACCGCGCTTCTTCTGCGCTTGCGCCGGGAGGGGAATTCCGGCGCGTCGGGGACGGAGCACCAACCAGACGAGCGGGGGGCAGGTCGCCTGGAGGGCTTAACGCTCCGCCCTCATGCAAAGGTAGATAGGTCCAGTCCGGGGCGAGTTCAATGGCGGGACCGATGATCTTTTGATGAATTCCAATTTAGGCTGGTACACACCCGGAACCCAACAATATCAAAGGCTTATCCGATATCGGCTCGCCGGAAGCCAAAATGCCGCACCCTTTTTCGTCCCATTTTCGGGTTTCGCCGCCTCGCTTAGAGGACGCCGAGATCCTTCGCGATGAGGTCGATGCAACGCCGGGCGAGGCCGAACATCTCGTCGAGTTCGCTTTCGGAAATGACCAGCGGCGGGCTCAGAACCATGGTGTCGCCGATGGCGCGCATGACGAGGCCATTGTCGAAACAATGGACACGGCAGCGATAACCGACTTCGAGTTCGCCGGGGAATTTCTCACGCGTCTTCTTGTTCTTGACGAGTTCGATCGCGCCGAGAAGGCCGACGCCGCGCGTCTCGCCGACCAGCGGATGGTCGGCGAGCTCGGCGAGCTTCTTCTGGAAATAGGCGCCCGTTGCGCCGCCGACCTTCTCGACGAGGCGCTCCTTCTGCATCACTTCGAGATTGGCGAGCGCCACCGCGCAGGCGACGGGGTGGCCGGAATAGGTGAAGCCGTGCGACCACTCCTCGTCGGAGTTGAAGACCGCATCGCCGACACGGGTGCCGAGGCCCACCGCCGCGATCGGCTGGTAGCCGGAGGAGAGGCCCTTGGCCATGTTGATCATGTCGGGCTCGATGCCATAGGTCTGAGAGCCGAACCAGTTGCCCGTGCGGCCGAAGCCGCAGATCACTTCGTCGACATGCAGCAGTATGTCGTATTTCTTGCAGATGCGGTTGATCTCGCCCCAATAGGTCGCGGGCGGAACGATCAGGCCGCCGGCGCCCTGCACGGGCTCGGCAACGAAGGCTGCGACATTTTCGGCACCGAGTTCGAGGATCTTTTCTTCCAGCGCGCGGGCGGTCTTCAATCCGAATTCGTCCGGGCTCATCTCGCCGCCCTCGCCGTACCAGTAGGGGCAATCGATATGAACGAAGCCCGGCAGCGGCAGATCGGCTTGCGGGTGCATCGATGTGAGGCCCGACAGCGAGGCCGCGCCCAGCGTCACGCCGTGATAGGCCTTCTTGCGGGCGATGAAGATTTTCTTGGTCGGTCTTTTCTGCAGGTTCCAGAAATAGCGGATGATCTTGATCGCGCTGTCGTTGCCTTCGGAGCCCGAATTGGCGAAGAAGAAACGATCGATGCCCCTGGGCGTCACTTCCGAAAGCTTCTGCGACAGTTCGGCCGTGTAGGGGTTCGTCGTCTGGAAGAAGCTGTTGTAATAGGGCAGTTCCTTCAGCGCCTTGTAGCCCGCTTCGGCCAGTTCCTCGCGGCCATAGCCGACCTGTACGCACCAGAGCCCGGCCATGCCGTCGATCAGCTTGTGGCCTTCCGAGTCGTAGAGGTAGACGCCCTTGGCGTGGGTGATGACGCGCGCGCCGGTCTTGGCCAGTTCGTGATGCGTCGTGAAGGGATGGAGATGATGCGCGGCATCCATCTCCTGCCAGCGTTTCGTCTGGTTCGATCTGGCAATGGTTTCCGACATGGGAGTGCTCCGTGTTTCCGGGAATGTTGAGAGTGCGGAAAACGCGCGGGTTTTGTGACGCCCGCGCCGGAGCGCTCTTACGGATTGTAGCCGATGCGCGCGCAGAGGATCAGAAGCTCGTGCTTCTGTCGGCGGCTCGTATGAAAACCCGTTTCGGACATGAGGGCATTCTACAGGAGGACGCGGGGGATGCGAGTCTCGCCCCCTCCGTCGCCGTCTTGGCCGGGCTTGGCCCCGGCCATCCACGTCTTTCTTCCGGTTGCTGTCCAAGGAAGGTGCGGATGCGCGGGTCCAGCCCGCGCATGACGAGGTTCAGGTGTGAGGTTCAGGTGTGGGGCCGAGGACTTCCCTTCACACGTTCAGAAGCAGATGCTCGCGCTCCCAGGCCGAGATCACCTGCTGATAGGCTTCGTGCTCGGTGTATTTGACGTCGAGATAGACCAGCACGAAATCGGTGCCGAGGATTTCCTTCAGGTCCGACGACGAGCGCAGATTGTCGAGCGCGTCGAGGAGGTGGCGCGGCAGGCCGTAGCGTTTCGACTCGTAGGCGTTGCCCTTCATCTCCTTGGTCGGCACGAGTTCTTCCGTCATGCCGATATAGCCGCAGGCGAGCGAGGCCGCGATGGCGAGATAGGGATTGGCGTCGGCGCCCGGCACTCGGTTCTCGACGCGGCGCGCGGTGCGCTTGGCCTCGGGAATGCGCAAGCCCACCGTGCGGTTTTCATGGCCCCAATGCGTGTTGATGGGGGCGGCGAGATCGCGGACGATGCGGCGGTAGGAATTGACGTTGGGCGCGATCAGCGGCATCGCCGCCGGCAGATATTTCTGCAAGCCGGCGATATAGGAGAGGAAGAGTTTCGAGTCGCGGCCCTGCTTGGTCGAGAAAAGATTCTCGCCCGAATCCACGTCGACCAGCGACTGGTGGATATGCATCGCGCTGCCGGGCTCGCCTTCATAGGGCTTGGCCATGAAGGTCGCATAGACGCCGTGCTTCATCGCGGCCTGGCGCATGGTGCGCTTGAACAGGAACGTCTGGTCGGCGATTTCGAGCGGGTCGCCGTGGTCGAAATTGATCTCGACCTGGGCGGCGCCGGATTCGTGGATCAGCGTGTCGATGTCGAGATCCTGCGCCTCGCAGAAATCATACATGTCCTCGAAGATCGGATCGAATTCGTTGACCGCGTCGATGCCGTAGGACTGCCGCGCCGTTTCCTTGCGGCCGTTGGTGCCGACCGGCGGCTCCAGCGGATAGTCGGGGTCGATGTTTTTCGCGGCGAGGAAGAATTCGACTTCCGGCGCGACGACCGGCTGCCAGCCCTTGGCCTCGTAAAGCGCCAGCACCTTCTTCAGCACGTTGCGCGGCGCGATCGGCACATGGCCGCCGTCGCGGTAATTGGCGTCGCAGATGATCTGCGCCGTCGGCTCGTCGTACCAGGGCACGATGCGCACGGTCGCGGGATCGGGATCGAGAATGATGTCCGGCTCGGTGTCGGAGAGAACGTCGCTGTCGATGAAGTCGCCCGTCACCGTCTGGCCGAAGATCGATTCCGGCAGGCGGAGTGTCCGCTCGGTCAGGCCCGAAATGAATTTCTTCGTCGGCAGGATCTTGCCGCGGGCGATGCCGGCCATGTCCGACACCATCACTTCGACTTCGGTGATGCGGCGGTCCTTCAGCCACTTCACCAGTTCGTCCTTGTTCTTCACCGTCTCATTGCCCGTCGCCATGGGGCACCGTTCTCTTTCCTGCTTGGACCTCAGGTCCGTTGAGTTTCAAGCGCATGTCGCGCTTTCTGCCGCGCTGCCTTGCGCACCGCATCGCCGAAGGCTCCGAGGAGCTTCTGCGAAACCGGGTTCTCCCAGTATTTCCATTCGGGGTGCCACTGCACACCCAGCGCGAAGCCCGAGGCGTCGCGCACGCTTGCCGCCTCGACCGTGCCGTCGGGCGCGCGGCCCTCGGCGACGAGGCGGTCCGCGAGCCGCGCCACGCCCTGTCCGTGAAGCGAGTTCACGCGGATCGTCCGGGTGCCGAGAATTGTCTCGAAAGCGCCGCCCTCGACAAGATCGACCTCATGGGCCGGACCATATTGCGTGTCGAGCGGATCGTCCTTCGACTCGCGGTGGTCGAAGCGGGGCGCGAAGCCCGGCTCGCCCGGCATCTCGTGGATATGCTGATGCAGCGTGCCGCCGAAGGCGACGTTCAGTTCCTGAAAGCCGCGGCAGACGCAGAAGAGCGGCGCGCCGCGCTCGACGCTTGCCCGGATCAGGCCGAGCGTCAGCGCATCGCGCTGTTCGTCGAGCAGCACGCCCTCGCGCGGCGCCGTGCCGCCATAATTCTTCGGGTGAACATTGGAATGCGAACCGGTCAGGAAGATGCCATCGCAAAGCGCAAAAATCTCGTCGAGTTCCGCGTCGAGATCGAAGTGGCCTTCGTTCAGGCGCGGGACCGGCAGCAGGATGGGTTTCGTGCCGGCTCCGCCTTCGACCGCGGCGATGTATTTCTCGCCCACGGCGTGAAAGGGATGGACCCCCAGCAACTTCACGTCGCAGGGGATGCCGACGACCGGCCGTCTCGGAAGGTTTCGGGTCATGCCCCCAAGAGCTACCACGGCGCATAGGGGGATGGTCAAGGCAGCGCAACCGACCCGTGGAATAAATCGGGAAAATCAGGGCTTTCCGACGCCGGGTCGCTGCTCGTCCTGAAGCACGAAGAGCGCATTGTCGGCCTTGACGCCGGAGCGCGTGTTGCGGAGCGCCACCGTCGTCTGTAGCCCCTGCGCATCCGTCACCACCCATTGGCGGAGCTGGAGGCTCGGCTGGTCGAAAACGAGGGTGAGGTCTCCCGGTGCGTTGCCGCTCTTGTCCTGAAGAACCAGCCGAAGCACGCCCGGCTGGCGCTGTACGCCGAGAATGCGGGTGTCTTCCACAAGGTCGATATGGGAGGCGAGGATGATGCCGAGCGGCGTCGAACTGATCGGGTAGCGCTGGGCGGCCGAAAATCCGTCCTTCACCGCGACCCAGGTGCCGTCCGCGACGACCAGCGTCTTTTGCGGCGGGGTATATTCAAAACGCAGCCGGCCGGGTCGGCGCAGATAGAACTTGCCTTCGGCCAGCGACCCGTCGGGACCGACCTGCAGGAAATTTCCCTGAAGGTCCGAAAGCCCGTTGAGATAGGCATCCACTTTCCCGATGTCGGCCTCGTCCTCCGCCGTCAGCGGATGGGCCTTCAATGCCGGCCGCGTTTCGGCATGGGCCACCGTCACGTCGGCCGTCGCGATGGCAAGCGCCAGCACGCCGAGGCCGATCAGAGCCGCGGTGACGAGCATTGCCTGACGAATGCGTCGGCTTTGATCGAGGTTTCTCATGAGGAAAAGCATGTTGGCCTTTTGTGGCGAAAAGAAGAAAGACGAAGGGCGGCGCGGCGGCCATTTGCCGGAGAAAGGCGGGCAGTTCAATTTGAGTCTCAGCTGTGGCAACAAAGCCGCAGCTTTCGACGCTGCGCTTGCTGCGCCCAAATATCAGTGGTCGCCAACCAGAACTTCGCGCTTGCCCTGATGATTGGGTGGGCTGACGACGCCCTGTTCTTCCATAAGCTCTATCAGCCGCGCGGCGCGATTGTAACCGATCTGCAACCGGCGCTGGATGTAGCTTGTCGAAGCGCGCTTGTCGCGCGCGACGATCGCCACCGCCTTGTCGTAAAGATCGTCGCCGGAGCCGCCGCCTTCGCCGTCGAGGCCGAACATCTCGCCGTTTTCTTCCGGCTCGGCCGTGATCGCTTCCAGATATTCCGGCACGCCCTGACGTTTCAGGAAAGTCACGACCTTCTCGACTTCCTCGTCCGAGACGAAGGGTCCGTGTACGCGGCGGATGCGGCCGCCGCCGGCCATGTAGAGCATGTCGCCCTGGCCGAGCAATTGTTCGGCGCCCTGTTCGCCCAGAATCGTGCGGCTGTCGATCTTCGACGTCACCTGAAACGAAATGCGCGTCGGGAAATTCGCCTTGATCGTGCCGGTGATGACGTCGACCGAGGGGCGCTGCGTCGCGGTGATGATGTGGATGCCGGCGGCGCGCGCCATCTGCGCCAGGCGCTGCACCGCGCCTTCGATTTCCTTGCCCGCCACCATCATCAGGTCGGCCATTTCGTCGACGATGACGACGATGAAGGGCATGGGCGAGAGGTCCATCTCCTCTTCCTCGTAGATCGCCTTGCCCGTTTCCTTGTCGAAGCCGGTCTGCACGGTGCGGACCAGCACCTCGCCCTTGGCGTCGGCGTCGATGACGCGGGTGTTGTAGCCGTCGATGTTCCGTACGCCGACCTTCGACATCTTGCGATAGCGGTCCTCCATCTCCTTGACGACCCATTTGAGCGCGACGACGGCCTTTTTGGGTTCCGTCACGACGGGGGCGAGGAGATGCGGGATGCCGTCATAGACCGAGAGTTCGAGCATCTTCGGGTCGATCATGATCAGCTTGCACTGGTCGGGCGAGAGCCTGTAGAGGATCGACAGGATCATCGTGTTGATGCCGACCGACTTGCCCGAGCCCGTGGTGCCGGCGATCAGGAGATGCGGCATGCGGGCGAGGTCGGAGACGACGGGCTCGCCGCCGATGTTCTTGCCGAGCGCCAGCGCGAGTTTCGAACTCGCATTCTCGTAGTCCGACGTTTCGAGCAATTCGCGCAGGAAGACCATCTCGCGCTTGACGTTCGGAAGCTCGATGCCGATCGCATTGCGGCCGGGCACGACCGCGACGCGGGCCGAAACCGCGCTCATCGAACGGGCGATGTCGTCGGCGAGCGCGATCACGCGGGACGATTTGATGCCGGGCGCGGGTTCGAGTTCGTACAGCGTGACGACGGGGCCGGGGCGGACATTGATGATCTCGCCGCGGATGCCGAAATCGTCGAGCACGGATTCCAGAAGCCGCGCATTCTGTTGCAGCGCCTCGTCGCTCATCAGCGTCGCGGCGCCGAGCGATTTCGGTTTCGTCAGCAGGCTCAGCGGCGGGAGCTGGTAATCGCTTTTCGGTTCGAGCGCCAGTGTCGGCTGCGCCTCGCGGGCGGCGCGCTTCGACGGTTTGGCGATCTTCGCGGCGGTGCGGCTCACGGGCGGCACGGGCTTGCCGCCGAGCTTGGGCTCGAGGCGCGAGACGCGGCCGGGAAGCTCGTCATCATCCTCGTCGAGATCGACGTCGATCTCGTCCTCGTCCTCTTCGTCGTCAGGCGCGGATTTCCGGGCGGCATTGCGTCCGCCGAAAGTCGCCATGCGCGCCTCGGCGATCTCGTCGGCCGAAAGCGGCGCATATTCGCCTTCGCGCATCAGCCGGTCGCGCAGGTCGGTAACGATGTCGCCGACCGCCCAGGCCATGACGCGCAGCCGGCTCGGCTCGACGTCGGGGCGGTGGGGCCGCTTGCCGCGGCGCTGCGACGGTCGCTGTGCCACAGGCGCCGCTTCGATTTCGGCTTCGCCGCGGCGACGGCGGCGAACGGGATAGGCGAGCGGCAATTCCTCTTCGTCCTCTTCCTCCTCGCGGCGCCAGAAGGCGGCGCGGTTCGCCAGCGCAACGACCTCGTTCCATTCGAGGTCGGCGGCATAGAGCGTCAGGAAACCGGCGATGGGCGCCGCAATGAAGGCCGTCAACGCATAGGAGAGACCGTTGCCGATCACCGGAGAGGTGAAGCCGAGGCTGATATGGGTCAGCGTGTCGCCGACGATGCCGCCGAAGCCGATCCGTGGCGCCAGCGCCCAGATGCCGAGCATCGGCAACGCGCTCAGGAAGGCGGCGGAGAAAAGCGTCGCGGCGAGCCAGGCGGCGACGCGCAGCACCGGGCGGCGCACGCCGTCATGCCGCGCGAGGCGATAGCCCCAGGCGATCAGCGGCATCAGCAGAATGAGAGCCGCAAGGCCGAGCGCCTGCAGCAGCACATCCGAGACATGCGCGCCCCAGAAGCCCATCAGGTTCTGCGGCGGGGCGTTGGTCGATTTGTTCCAGCTCGGGTCGGCGGCCGACCAGCTCATCAGCGCGACGAGGCCGAAAAGACCGAGCGCGACCAGCGCCGCGCCCGCGACTTCCTCGAAACGGCGGCCGAGAAACACGCGCACGCCCATCGGCAGAAAGGCGAGCGGGTTTGCCCAACTCCTCACACGCATCCTCCAACTGTCGCGCACCGGCGCGGCTTTCGCCGGCTTGCGCGATCCCTTGCCACCCGACGGCCGCCCACGCGCCGACGCACCGATCACAGTCCCGGTTCCCTGCTCACAGCCGGTTCCCCGCTCACAAAATATCCGCCATGCGGGCGAGCGCTTCTTCGGTCGCGGCCTGTTCGTTGACCAGGGCGACGCGGATATAGGCGGCACCCGGATTGCCGCCGCCGTCAATCGAATCTTCGCGCGAGAGATACTTGCCGGGCAAGACCTTCACGCCGCCTTTCGCCCAAAGTTCACGCGTCGCGGCCTCGCCGTCGCCGACATCGAGCCAGAGGAAGAAGCCGCCTGCCGGGCGGTAGAAGCCGAAGCGATTGCCGAAGATGCGCGTCGCCGCATCGATCTTGGCGCGGTAGCGGGCGCGGTTCTCCTCGACATGAGCCTCGTCGTTCCAGGCGGCGGCCGACGCCGCCATGATCGGCAGCGGCACCTGCGGGGCCGCGACATTGCGGAAATTGCGGAAACGGACCAGGAAGTCGCGGTCGCCGGCGATGAAGCCCGAGCGCAGGCCCGGCAGGCTCGAGCGTTTCGAGAGCGAATGGAAGACCACGACGTTCTCAAGTGTCCCCGAAAGCTCGATCGCGGCCTGAAGCGCGCCGGCCGGTTTCTCGCGGTCGTAGATCTCGGCATAGCATTCGTCGATCGCGAGCAGGATGGCGTGGCGGCGCGCGAGGCGGATCAGGTCTTTCAGGTAGTCGAGGCTCGCCACCGCGCCCTGCGGATTGGCGGGCGAGCAGAAATAGATCATCGCGGTCCGCGCCAGCAGCTCTTCGGGCAGGCCCGCGAAATCCGGCATGAAATCATTGTCGCGCGTCGCCGCCACATAGACGGGCTCGGCCCCGGCGGCGAGTGCCGCGGCCGCGTAGCATTGGTAGAAGGGGTTCGGCATCAGGATCGCCGGGCGCCGGCCCTTCTTCGACAAGGGCGTCGCGACGAAGGCGATGTTGAAGAGCGCCTCCCTTGTGCCGTTGACGGGCAGGATCTGAAGCTCAGGATCGAGCGGCTTTTTCGGGCCGATCACGTCCGGCCCCAGCCCGTAGCGGCGGCTGAGCCAGGCGGCGACGGCGGTGCGGAAATCGGGCGTGCCGGAGATCGGTGGATATTTGCCGAATTCCTTCGCGTGAGCGGCAATGGTCTCCGAGACGAAGGCCGGAAAGGGGTGCTGCGGCTCGCCCAGCGACATGACGATCGGCGGCTTGCCCGGGGCGATCCCTTCGATCAGCGCGTTGAGGCGCGGAAAGGGTCCGTCGGGCAGCGTCTCGAAACGATTATGGCTCAGGTCCGGCGCGGTCATGAAGGCGCAGCATCTCCTCGGCAGCCCGCGCGAGCGGACATGGCAAAAAGTTCGCCCGCGAAGCAGGTGTCGCTTCACGGCGTGTCATGATCTTACCGGGCTCTCTGGAGTCGGTCTAGCCGTCTGGATTTGCCGGATCGGTGGAAAAACCTGTGGAGTCCTCGGGTCTTATCCACACAAGTGGAAGTAATTCCTCAGTGTCTCGTTAACCTTTTGCCGCTGGCTCACTCAGCGTTGCATCATCTCGGCTTCCGGATTGGCGCCGATCTTGTGGATGGCGAGATCCGCGCCCTGCATTTCCTCCTCGCGGGTGAGGCGGATGCCGACAAGCCGGCGGAGGGCGCCATAGACGAGGAAGCCTGCCGCCAGCGCATAGGCCGCGCCGCCCAGAGAGCCGACGAGCTGGGCGCCGAAGGAGACGCCGCCCATGCCGCCCAGCGAAGCGAGGCCGAAGATGCCGCAGGCGATGCCGCCCCAGAGGCCGCAGAGCCCGTGCAGCGCCCAGACGCCCAGCACGTCGTCGAGCTTCAGCCGGCGCTGGCTCCAGTCGAACATCGCAACGAAGAGCACCCCGGCTATGCCGCCGGTGATGAGGGCGCCGATCGGGTGCATCAGGTCGGAGCCCGCGCAGACCGCCACAAGGCCCGCCAGCGCGCCGTTATGGACGAAGCCCGGATCGTTCCGGCCGGCGATCAGCGCGGTCAGGATGCCGCCCACCATCGCCATCAGCGAATTGAGGGCGACGAGGCCGGAGATTGCGGCGAGCGATCCCGCCGACATCACGTTGAAGCCGAACCAGCCGATGCAGAGAAACCACGAGCCGAGCGAAAGCCAGGGAAGCGAGGAGGGCGGAAAGCCGATCAGCCGGCCTTCCCTGGTATAGCGGCCGGTGCGGTGACCGAGCATGGTGACGGCGCCGAAGGCGAGCCAGCCGCCCACCGCGTGAACGACGACCGAGCCCGCGAAGTCGTGAAACTTCGCGCCGAAGGTCGTCTGCAGCCAGGCCTGGAGCCCCAGATTGCCATGCCAGACGAGGCCCTCGAAGAAGGGATAGACGAGGGCGACGATGATGGCGGTGGCGGCGAGCTGCGGCCAGAATTTCGCCCGCTCGGCGATGCCGCCCGAGATGATGGCCGGGATCGCGGCGGCGAATGTCAGCAGGAAGAAGAATTTGACCAGATCGCGTCCCTGAGGTGCGTAAAGATGGGGCGCGCCCGCGCCGTCATTGCCGTTGAGCGTCGCGGCGGAGACGAAGAAATGGACGCCATAGGCGATGCCATAGCCGATCAGGAAATAGGCCAGCGTCGAGACGGCGAAATCGACGAGGATCTTCACCAGCGCGTTGACCTGGTTCTTGTGCCTGACCGTGCCGACCTCGAGAAAGGCGAAGCCCGAATGCATGGCGAAGACGAGGATGGCGCCCATCAGAATGAAAAACACATCCGCGCCGTCGGCGACGCTGGGTCCGGTCGAAATCATCGGGTGGTCCTTCCTGCTCGCGCCCTTTCCGGCCGCGCGGCGGGGAAGCCTCGGGGACCGGGAGCCGTCTATTTATCGGATTGCCTGAAAGGCGATCTATTGCCGTCCTTTTGAACAGGCATTTTGCTCAATCAAGAGGCATGCCAAGGCGGAACCAAATTTGGGTGCGTGAAGAATCAAGGACTTGGCAGTCGCATCGGACCGAGGGCGATGAAATAGCAGGCAATCAGCTTATGAATCGAACAGACTGCTTGAGCAGTCGGCATAAATTTTAGGCAAACGAAAGAGCCCGGACGGGGACCATCCGGGCTCCTGGGTCGTTTCGCGTGAGGCATGCCGGCCGATACGCTGCCGGAGTATGGCGACGGGTCTGGCCGTTTTCGGACCTGGCCCGTCCGTCCCATCGGCGTCTTCGCCCTCACAAATCGGGCGGGACGCCACGCAGGAAGAAACAGGCAGGGGTTAGATCGCGTCCGCGTCGGTTTCGCCGGTGCGGATACGCAGGGCCGATTCCACCGGCACGACGAAGATCTTGCCGTCGCCGATCTGGCCTGTCTTCGCAGCACCGCTGATCGCGGCGACCGTCTTCGCGACGAGTTCGGTCGGCACGACGACTTCGATCTTGATCTTCGGAAGGAAGTTCACCGCGTATTCGGCGCCGCGATAGATTTCCGTCTGGCCCTTCTGACGTCCATAGCCTTTGACTTCGGAAATGGTCAGGCCTTCGATGCCGAGCGAGGTCAGGGCCTCACGGACTTCGTCGAGTTTGAATGGCTTCACAATCGCCACAACGAGCTTCATTTGGGTTTCCTCTTTTGCTTGCCGGATGGCCTCTGCCGCCGGGATCCTCATTCACCCGGCGCGAAGACCCTTGCGGGTGCCGGCCGAGACTGCTCACCAATAATCAAGAACCGTGCCGAAAGAGAAAAAACGCAATAAACCTCTGTTTTCACAAGTACTTCGGATCAGATACGCAGAAGCGGCGACATTCTGTACACGGCCAATGAAGGCCAATTCGTGAATAAAGAGGCAGTTGCTTGTTTCTTATGCAGGTTGCACTGCACCATCACTATACCGGAAAAAGAAGGGCGCCCGACCATCAGAATGGAGGGGCGCCCCTGTCCGCAACAGGCCCAGAAGGGCAGTGCTTACTGAACCACCTCACCATGCAGGTTGATGTCGAGGCCTTCGACTTCTTCCTGCGGCGAGACGCGGAGACCGAAGAAGATCTTCACGATCATGAGGAGCACGAAGCTGCCGAGACCCGACCACACGAGGGTGTAGGCGATGCCCTTGAGCTGCGTGACGACCTGGCCCCAGTTGCCGTCGATGCCGCCAACCGGAGCGGTCGCGCCGGTCACCGCCATCGTCGCGAAGACGCCGGTGAGAATGGCACCGACGATGCCGCCGATGCAGTGCACGCCGAAGACGTCGAGCGCGTCGTCATAGCCGATGGCGCGCTTCACGCTGGTCGAAGCGATGAAGCAGATGACGCCGGCGGCGATACCGATCCAGAGCGCGCCGACGGGGTCGACGAAGCCCGAAGCCGGGGTGATGGCGACGAGGCCGGCAACGGCGCCGGAGCACATGCCGAGAAGCGTCGGCTTCTTGTGGACGATCCATTCGGCGAACATCCAGGCGAGAGCGGCCATGCCGGTCGCGATCTGGGTGACGACGAAGGCAAAGCCCGCACGGCCGTCAGCGGCGAGTTCCGAACCCGCGTTGAAGCCGAACCAGCCGACCCACAGGAGGGAGGCGCCGATCATCGTCAGGATGACGTTGTGCGGAGCCATGTTTTCCTGGCCGTAGCCCTTGCGGGGCCCGAGCACGAGGCAGGTCACGAGACCGGCGATGCCGGCGTTGATGTGAACGACCGTGCCGCCGGCGAAGTCGAGCACGCCGGAGGTCATCAGGAAGCCGCCGCCCCACACCCAATGCGCGATCGGCGCATAGATGAAGATCGACCACAGCGTCATGAAGGCGAGGAGGGACGAGAACTTCATGCGATCGGCGAAGGCGCCCGTGATGAGCGCCGGCGTGATGATCGCGAAGGTCATCTGGAAGACCATGAAGACGCTTTCGGGAATGACGCCCGAAATCGCGTTGACGTCCATGCCCTTGAGGAACAGACGATCGAAGCCGCCGATATAGGCGTTCATCGCGTCGCTCGGATTGGTCCGGAAGGCGAGCGAATAGGTGATGATCGTCCAGATGACCGTCACGAGCGCCGTGATGGCGAAGTTCTGGGCGAGGATCGCCACGACGTTCTTTTTACGCACCATGCCGCCGTAGAAGAGGGCAAGGCCCGGAATTGTCATCATCAGCACCAGGGCTGACGAGGTCAGCATCCATGCGGTGCTGCCGCTGTCGATCTTGGGGGTATCTGCAAATGCACTACCTACCGAAGCGAGGAGCGCCAGCGTCGTAGCCGCAGCCCCGAGGGGGAGCTTTCGAAAGACCCCCTTTTCGTTTCCTTTCTCAGTCATCCGTCTCTCCATTGACTGCCGGGTCACTGCCCCCCGGCTTTGATGCGCGGGCGCCCTTTTCGTGTGTGCCTGGAGGCACCCACCGGCGCTTAAGCAACAAGCGTTCTCAAGAACCGTGCCGAAAGGGTAGAACCCCGATAGCGCCTTGATTCGCCCCGTACTTTTGGGACGCTACGGGAAATTGAACCGAGTTTGACCTCGAAAACTGCACAATTATAGTGCAAATTGAGCCTCTCGCATAATATTTGTGCATAGACTCACGCGCATACAGGAAGCGAGACTTCAACCTGACTTTCGCGATTTCCGCGCCTCCGCTAGAACTTTACGGAGTAAGGGGCCGTAAATCAGAGCCCCGGCGTCGGAGAGGCCCCTTCAAGGGCCGCTCCCAGGGAAACGAACGGATGGGGAGGTCATGGCTCAATCTTCGGTCAGGAGATGGCCCGCGGCGCTGAGCGTCGCGGCCTGTGTGGTGCTCGGCGTTGCGGTCGGCTGGCAATTCATTCATCGCGGCGGCGAGGCCGAGCGGCAGGCGATCGCCTCGACCTCGCCGGCGCCGGGCGGACAAGCTCCGGCTACGGAGCATCGCGGCTTTGCCGACATCGACGGGTCGCGCATCGTCAATGCCGACAGCGAGCCGGGCAACTGGATGGAGCATGGCCGCACCTATGACGAGCAGCGCTTCTCGCCGCTCGATCAGATCAACGACAAGACCGTCGGCCAGCTCGGCCTCTCATGGGTCTACCAGACCGGCACGACGCGCGGCCTCGAAGCCTCGCCCATCGTCGTTGACGGTACGATGTTCACGACGCTGACCTGGGGCGTCACCGTTGCGCTCGATGCGAAGACCGGCAAGGAACTCTGGCGGTTCGATCCGGAGGTGCCGGGCGAATGGGGCCGCTATGGCTGCTGCGACGTCGTCAATCGCGGCGTCGCCGTCTGGAAGGGCAAGGTCTATGTCGCGAGCTTCGACGGGCGCCTCTTCGCTCTCGATGCGAAGGACGGCCACGTCGTCTGGAAGCTCAACACGGTTCCCGGCGCGCCCTACACCTCGACAGGCGCCCCGCGCATCATCAACGGCAAGGTGCTGATCGGCAATGGCGGCGGCGAATATGGCGTACGCGGATATATCACCGCCTACGACGCCGAGACGGGCAAACAGGTCTGGCGCTTCTACACGGTGCCCGGCGACCCCTCGAAGCCGGTCGAAAATCCCGAACTCGAAAAGGCCATTCCGACATGGAAGGGCGGCGAGTGGTGGAAGATCGGCGGCGGCGGCACCGCCTGGGATTCGATGGTCTTCGATCCGAAGCTCAACACCGTCTATATCGGCACCGGCAACGGCTCGCCCTGGACGCGCTATATCCGCTCGCCCGGCGGTGGCGACAATCTCTATCTCTCCTCGATCATCGCGCTCGATCCCGAGACGGGAAAGATGAAGTGGTATTATCAGGAGACGCCGAGCGACAACTGGGACTACACCTCGACGCAGCCGCTGATGCTGGTCGATCTCCCCTGGGCCGGAAAGCAGCGCAAGCTGATCCTGCATGCGCCGAAGAACGGCTTCTTCTATGTGCTCGACCGCGAGACGGGCGAGCTTCTGTCCGCCAAGAACTTCGTCACAACGACCTGGGCGAGCGGCGTCGACATGAAGACCGGCCGCCCGATCGAAACGCCCAATGGCCAGTACAACAAGCAGACGCAGTTCGTGCTGCCTTCCGCCAATGGCGGCCATAACTGGCATCCGATGGCCTACAATCCGGCGACCGGCCTCGTCTATCTGCCGACGCAGGACATCGCCGGCATCTATTCGCTCTCTTCCGAATGGACGAAGGAGCACAAATACACGCCTGAAAAGAACTGGTGGAATCTCGGCCTCGACTGGACGGCCTATATCGACGCGATCAATGCGCTGCCCGATCTTCCGACAAGCCACGGCTTCCTGAAAGCCTGGGATCCGCTCACCGGCCAGGTGAAATGGCAGGTCGAATATCCGGCGCCGCTCAATGGCGGCGTGCTGACGACGGCCGGCAATCTCGTCTTCCAGGGCACGGCCGACGGGCATCTCTATGCCTACAAGGCCGATAGCGGCGAGCGCGTCTGGGACCAGAACATTCAGACCGGCATCGTCGCGCCGCCCGTCACCTATGAGATCGACGGCGAGCAGTACATCGCCGTGCTGGCGGGCTGGGGCGGCGTCAACATCGCGAGCGGAGACGCGCGCACCTCGGCGGCCGCGAAATACGGTAATGACGGCAAGCTCCTCGTCTACAAGATCGGCGGCACGATGAGCCTGCCGAAGCTCGCCGAACGCGACCAGTCGATCCCGGCCTGGCCGCCGCTCACTGCGCCCAAGGACAAGGTGCGGCGCGGCGAAATCGCCTTCACCGGCCATTGCATGGTCTGTCACGGTGCGCTTGCCGTCTCGACCGGCATCACGCCGGATCTCCGGCGCATGAACGAGAACACGCGCGCGCATTTCCAGGACATCGTGCGCGGCGGCATGTTGAAGGATAACGGCATGGCGAGCTTCGGCGACCTTCTCTCGAAGGACGACGTCGACGCGATCCTCTCCTATGTCCAGAAACGCGCGCTGGACGACCGCGCGCGCATGGCGCCCGTGCGGTAAGCACCGGCGTCGCAACCAAAGACAAAGCCCCGGCGGAAACGCCGGGGCTTTTTGTTTCCTTACCTCCCCCTCAAGGGGGGAGGGCTTTCACCGCAACACCGTCTCCACCGCCTTCGCGATCCGGAGCAACCTCTCCTCCGTATGCGGAGCGCCTTGCAGCATCAATCCGACGGGAATCCCCGTCGCGTCGTAACCCGCCGGCAGCGTGATCGCGCAAAGGCCGAGCTGGTTGCCGATGGTGGTGTTCCGCAGCGCCATGCGGTTCGCCCTGAAGTAGTCCGGGCCGCCCGCCTCGAGCGCCGCGATGGGCGGCGGCGTGATCGCGACGGTGGGCAGCAGCACCGCGTCGACGTCCGCCGTCGCGGCGAGATAGCGCGCGACGATCGCCACCCGCGCCGCATCCGTCTTCATGAGTTCTGCCGAAGTGATCGAGGCGCCCGCCATCATGCGTTCGAAGACGGGGCGGTAGACGACGGCCTCGTTCGCCGCCAGGGTCTCGTGCCAGATCGCATAGGCCTCTGCGACGAGGCGGCTCGCGCCGCCGCTCCAGCCCAGCGTATCGATCTCGTCGAGTTCGGGCAGCTTGTGTTCGACGATGCGCGCACCCGCATGGACGAGGCGGCGGATCGCGAGGTCGAGCGCGGTGGCGACGCCGTCATCGAGTTCGCTCCAGGCGACGCCACCCGGCAGCCAGAAGACCGCATCCTTCAGATCGGCGCCTTCGAGGTCGAAGGGCTTCGACGCACCGAGCAGCGAGAAGAGCGCGGCCGCGTCGGCGACATCATGCGCGAGCGGGCCGATCGTGTCGAAGGTCGGCGAGAGCGGCACCGTGCCGGCAAGAGGCACGCGCCCCGCCGTCGTCTTCAATCCGACAAGGCCGTTCCAGGCGGCGGGGATGCGCACCGAGCCGCCCGTGTCGGTGCCGATGGCGCCCGCCGCCAGTCCGCGCGCGACGGAAACACCCGCGCCTGCGGACGAGCCACCCGGCACGCGTTCGACCGCCTCGTCGAAGGCGTTGGCCGGCGTTCCCATCTTCGGATTGATGCCGAGACCCGAAAAGGCGATCTCGGTCATGTTGGTCTTGCCGAGGCAGACGGCGCCCGCCCGCGTCGCCCGCGCCAGCACCTCGGCGTCATGCGCCGGCACGCGCGATTTCAGCGCCAGCGAACCCGCCGGGGTCACATCGCCCGCGCTGTCGAAGAGGTCCTTCCAGGACAAGGGAACGCCATCGAGCGGATGGCGGCGTAGGCCCCGCTTCGCGCGATCCGCCGCCGCATCGGCCTCGGCGCGGGCCCGCGTTTCGGTCAGCAGGTGGTAGACGCGGCGGTCCGGATCTTCCTTTTTCGCGCGGTCGAGAAAGAATTCGGTCACCTCGCGCGGGTCGGCCTTGCCCTCCTCGAAAAGACGCCCGAACTGAAGCGCCGTCGTCATCTCGGTAAAGGCGGGCATGGGCGTCTCCATTGATCGGGTTTCTGATTTCGGCTTTGAGGCGCGGAGAGTAGGAAAGTGCGGACACTGCGTCCATCGGCCATCCTCTCTTCCGGTATGGGGGCCTAGACTTTCGCGGCGATCCGTCCGAACCTCCCGCCCATGATGAAAGCGGATTACGAAAGCGACGTTCTGATCGTCGGCGGCGGGCTCGCGGGGCTTCCGCTGGCGCTGGCGCTGGCGCAGGGCGGCCTCACCGTCACGGTCGTCGATGCGCAGGATCCGGCGAAGACGCATGACGCGGGCTTCGACGGCCGCGTTTCGGCGATCGCCTTTGCCTCCTGCCGCATGTTCGACCGGCTCGGCGTCACGAAGCATCTCGCGGGCCAGATGCAGCCCATCAACGACATCATCGTCTCGGACGGCCGCGTCCGCGAAGGGGCGTCGCCGCTTTTCCTCCATTTCGATCACACCGAGATCGGCGACGAACCGCTCGGCCATCTGATCGAGAACCGGCATACGCGCATCGCTCTCGGCAAGGCGATCGCGGAGCAGCCGCTCGTCCGTCTGATCGCGCCGAATGCGGTCAAGTCGGTCGCCTATGATGCGGCGCATGCGACGGCGACGCTCGCCGACGGCACGGTCGTCCGCGCGAAGCTCTGCTTTGCCGCCGACGGCCGTCCCTCGCCGACGCGCGAGGCGGCGGGCATCCGCACCATCGGCTGGGATTACGGACAGACCGGCATCGTCACCACGGTCGAACATGAGCGCCCGCATGAAGGCGTCGCGCAGGAATATTTTCTCCCCGGCGGGCCCTTTGCGATCCTGCCCATGGTCGGCAACCGCGCCTCGCTGGTCTGGACCGAGAAGACCGCGACCGCGAAGGCGATCCTCGCGCTCGACGACGACGCCTTCGCCGACGAGATGCGCGCCCGCTTCGGCGACTATCTCGGCGAATGCCGCCCGGTCGGCCCGCGCTGGTCCTATCCGCTCAATCTGCAGCTTGCCCGCGAATATATCCGCCCGCGTCTCGCGCTGATCGCCGACGCCGCGCATGGCGTCCATCCGATTGCGGGGCAGGGGCTCAATCTTGGGCTTCGCGACGTCGCCGCCGCCGCCGAAGTGGTGGTCGATGCGGCGCGGCTTGGGTTGGATATCGGCTCGCTCACCGTGCTCGAGCGCTACCAGCGCTGGCGCCGCTTCGACAATGTCGCGCTCTCATTGATGATGGACGGCCTCAACCGTCTCTTCTCGAACGACCTCACGCCCGTCCGCCTCGCGCGCGATCTCGGCCTTGGCATCGGCAACCAGATCGGCCCGATGCGCCGCCTCTTCATGCGCCATGCTGGCGGCGTCGTCGGCGACCTGCCGCGTCTGCTGAAGGGCGAGGCGCTTTAGCTCCCGGTCTCTATTCGCGTTGTTCGTCATCGCCCGGCTTGGCCGGGCCATGACGATAAGGGGGGCGAAGCGGGCCGGGCACAGCTCTGGAGATAACCGGATAGGTGGGGAGCAGCGTCACGCTGGTCAAGGGGCTTTCGTCCGTAGCGAGACGAAAGAAACTTATCCCCGGTCCCTGAAACGTCCCTGAAACGACCCTGAGTCGGCGCCTAGTCCCGTCCCAGTCCCTTCGCTTCAAGCGCTGCCAGATATTCCGCCCAGATCGCATCATGCTCGCGGCCTAGGCGGTAAAGCGTTTCCCACGTATAGAGCCCGCTGTCGTGGCCGTCGCTGAAGATCAACCGCACCGCGTAATTGCCGACGGGTTCGAGCCCGTCGATGGCGACGTTGCGTTTGCCGGGAACGGTCTGCTTCTGTCCCGCGCCATGCCCCTGCACTTCGGCCGACGGGCTTTCGACGCGGAGATATTCGGCCGGCAGACGAAACGTGCCGCCGCCCTCGAACGTCACTTCGAGGATGCGCTCGGCTTTCTTCAGCTTGATATCGGACGGCCAGGGCCGGTCCGTCTCACTCGTCATCGAGCGAGCGGGCTTCGTCGGCGAGCATGATCGGGATGCCGTCGCGGATCGGGAAGGCGAGGCGTGCCTTGTCGGAAACGAGTTCCTGCCGTTCGCGGTCGTAGCGCAGCGTCGTCTTCGTCACCGGACAGACCAGGATTTCGAGGAGCTTCGGATCGACCTCGGGGGCGCGCGTGTCGGCCATGATTTTCTTTCTGCTACTGAACGGTGTTGTCGCTCGTCGGCGAGGTCTGCTGCAACGCGATCTCGGTCAGCGCGATCAGCATCTGGTTGCGGTCCTCGATGGTCTTGGCCTCGAGCAGCGCCTGCTTCTCGCGCGGCCCGTAGGGGCTGATGACCGAAAGCGAATTCACCAGCGTCTCATTCGACGACTGCTTGATGGTCTGCCAGTCGGCCTGCAGCCCATGCGTTTCGAGATAGGTCTTCAGGATCTTCAGCAGCCGGTCGCGGCTGACCTCTTCCGCGCCGAGGTCGGGCGTGAGATCGCCCTCGAACTCCGTCCAATCGACCGCGCATCGGCGATAGGGCGTCGTGGTCGCGAGTTCCGAGACGATGCGGAATCGCGCGATGCCGGACAGCGTAATGAGAACGCGGCCGTCCTGCGTCTCGGTCCATGAGGTGAGGCGTCCGGCGCAGCCGATGGCGCAGAGCTTCGGCGTCGCGTCGGCATCGCGCGACGCAGCGATCGCAGCCTCGCCGTCCGGCTGCACCATGCCGATGATGCGCTCGCCGCGCAGCGCGTCGTCGACCATCTTCAGGTAGCGCGGCTCGAAAATGTTGAGCGGCAGCTGGCAGCGCGGCAATAGCAGCGCGCCGGCCAGCGGGAAAACCGGAATCGAGGCGGGCAAATCCGCGAGGCTCTGATAGCGGTCGTCGCTCATATGTCTGCCTGTCGGTCGGGCCTAGCTGAACAGGATCGAGGAAAGGCGACGGCGGCCCGACAGCGTCACCTCATCCTTCGGGCCATAGGCTTCGAAGAATTCGACGAGCTGCTTGCGCGCCGCCTGTTCGTTCCAGTTGCGGTCATATTCCATGATGATCAGAAGCTGGTCGACCGCGCCTTCCCTGTCGCCTTTCGCGTTGAGGGCAAGCGCAAGGTTGAAGCGCGCTTCGTGGTCCTTCCTGTTCGCGGCGAGGCGGGCTTCGAGTTCGGCGGTGTCGCCGGCATCGGCCGATTTCTCGGCGAGCGACAAGGCCGCCTGCGTCGCGATGATGTCAGGATCGTTCTTCCCGTCGGGGCGGACGAGGCCGAGCGTCTGGCGGGCGCGGTCGAAATCGCCGCTCTGGATGTAGCAGCGCGCGAGGCCGGCTACGGCGGCCGGCAGCCCGGGCTCGAGCTGGATCGCGCCGGCAAAGGCCTGCGCCGCCGTGGAGAGATCCTTCTCCTCGAGCGCGGCTTGCCCCGCCTCGACCAGTTCCTCGGCCGGCGAGGGGCCGACGCCGCCCGCAAGCTTCTCGATGAAGGCGCGGACCTGGCTTTCGGGCAGCGCGCCCATGAAGCCGTCGACCGGCTGGCCGCCCTTGAAGGCGAAGACCGCCGGGATCGACTGGATGCGGAGCTGCTGGGCGACTTCCGGATGATCGTCGATGTTCATCTTGACGAGGCGGACCGCGCCGCGCGCCGCCATCACGAGCTTTTCGAGAACGGGCGTCAGCTGCTTGCAGGGGCCGCACCAGGGCGCCCAGAAATCGACGATGACCGGCACCTGCATCGAGGCGTCGAGCACGTCGCGGGCGAAGGTCTGCGTCGTCGTGTCCTTGATGAGCTCGCCGGCCGTGGCGGCGGGGGTCGCGGCGGGCGCCGCCGGCTTCAATCCGAATGTGGGTTCCATCTCGGTGGCCTTCCTCTCGCGCTTCGCATGGGGCGCGGTCGTTTCGCTGCTCCCAATGTGGGGCCGCGATTATTTGGAAACAATGGTTTAGCGGTTTGGTGCCGCGTCCGGCAACCCTTGCGCCTCTTCCTGGGCCGCGACCAGATCGACGATCCTCGGCTCGTGGCCGGTCAACCGCAGGAAGCGCAGTAGGTCGTCGCGGGCAATGGCCGTTGTCGCGGTGTTTTCGAGCGGGTGATAATGCAGCCGTTCATGCGCGAGCATGGGGGCGTCGAGGATGACGGCGATGTCGCCGGCCGGATCGTTCACCAGCGCGAAGGGCGTCACCGAGCCCGGCCGGACGCCGAGCTTTTCCCACATCAGCTCCGGATTGGCGAAGGACAGCCGGGCCGAGCCCAGCGGTCCGCCGAGGCTGTTGAGCTTCAGCGCGCGGGCCTCCAGCGTCACGATCAGGAAAAGCGCCCCCTTCTTGTCCTTCAGGAAGAGGTTCTTGCAATGCCCGCCTTGCGCCCATTCCGGGCCCCATCCGGCGCGGGCGGCTTGCGCCTCCTCGACCGTATGCAGGGGCTCGTGATGGCGCGTCTCATGCGGAATGCCGGCCCGGTCGAGCCAGGCGAGGAAGGCATCCTTGGTGTGGAGGGGAGCGGTGTCGGGCATGCGGTTTTCCTCGCATGCCGAAGGCCCGGCGACAAGTCCGACGCGTTATTTCGGAGGCCGCCGCGTTCTGTCGAAGGCCACGTCATTATGTCGAAGGGAAGTGCTCGACATGGATTTCCGCGGTACGTCCGAAATAGACGGCCCGGCGTCCGGTAAACGAGACGATATAGCCGGCGCAGCCCGCCGCCCTGGCCTTGGCGCAGAAGCCCTTGTAGGTGTAGCCCGGCGCCAGCGTCTGCGCCTCGCGGATCGCCGCACCCAGAGCGGCCGGGTCGAAGGCCGCGCCAACGGCCGTCTGTGCGGCATGGGCGGGCAGCTCGATGCTCTCGCCGTCCGGCAGATAATAGGTCGCCACGGCGCGACGGAAGTCGACCATATAGCTCTCGAAACCCGCTGTCGTCAGCGTGCCGACGATTTGCGGGAAGGTCATGCTGTTGGTCTCGGCACCGTCGAGACATTGCCGGGCAATAGCCGTTTGCTGCGCGTTCATGGGCGCATTCCTTTCGTTATGATGGAGCGTCGCTAATCGACGGGGATCGTCTTGAGCCCGCGCCTTTCGACAATGGCCTTGAGGACACGCTCGACGGTCGCCCGCTCATCGGCCGTCAGATCGCCGAAGAATTCGGCGTCGTTCCGATCCGCCAGCGCGGCGAGCTTCGGCACGAGGTCGTTTCCCTTGCGGGTCAGGGCGAGCCTGTGCGCGCGCCTGTCGTCCCTGCTGTCTTCACGGGCGATGAGCCCCTTGTCGATCAGGCGATCGGCGAGCTTGCTGATGGCGCCGCGCGTCAGGCCGAGCTTTTCCGCCAGCCGGCTGGGTGCGATGTTCTCTCCGTCGAAGAGTTCGCGCAGCACCACCCATTCGGCCACCGTCACATCATGCCCTTCGAGCTTTCGGGCGAAGGCATGGGAGACATGGTTCGACACATAGCGAAGCCAGTAGCCCATATGCGATGTGAGAAGCGAAGCCGCCATGAAAACCTCAATTGTTGACTAGGAAACTACATGGATCATGTTTCCTAGTCAACAACATTGTCACTGCGGTGGGAGGCGTGGGCATCGTTCGCATTTTAGCGCGGCTCGCGCCCCGCAAACCCCTCTTGCAATGGGAAGGGCGATGGGTCATAACACGGCCCTCATAAAGACGGGGCCAGCTCAAGACGGAGCCGGGCCGCTGTCATCGGATGCGGGTGTAGCTCAGGGGTAGAGCACAACCTTGCCAAGGTTGGGGTCGAGGGTTCGAATCCCTTCGCCCGCTCCAAATTTTTCCGATAGAAAATTAACGATTCAGCTGCAAGGCGCGATCACCTAGCAGCATAGGCTCGGTTCGAGATGAGGACGGGCGAAAAATGGCTCGGAAAAGGACCGTGCCCATAGTGGGGGCAGATGGCGGGGCATCGTACAACGAAAAGGTGGACCAATGGCCCGCCCTTGGTCACACCAAGAGACATTCAGCGAATCATGCTTCGATCTTTAAATCTAGCTTGATCGCGTCAGACGACATGCCGGACAGCCGGGCGATTTCGCTGCGCGCCCACGTCAACACGTCGCCGACCGTAGCGAATGTCGGGGCTTCATCGACTTCGTGATGTTCGTGCGGCGCTTCGACTGCCACGGGTTCCGCCGCATCGGGCATCCCCGCCTCCAATTCGTCGATCGAATAGTGTGCGATGGCCGGATATTCGACCGCCAAGCCTGCCCCGGCCCGGGTGGGAAGGTCGGTGTCGGCGGCGTCCAGTTTAACCCACATCCCGAAGTTATCGCGGACGATATGGCCGTTCTCAATCCGTGCGGCGTAGGATTTGTCGAACCGCTGACGAACTACTTTCGCCGGGAACAAATATACGTCCACGCTCTGTGGATTTTCGGGATCATCGACGGCAGATACGATCACGAGTTCAACGTCGTCGAGCGTCTTCCAACGGGTCCCGTTATCGAGCGGCGGGAATGCAATCCAACGATCTCGTGTCGTGCGAATGGATGCGATTTTGGTTTCGCCATCCTTCGACGCCTCCCAAGTGTTGCTCAATCCACGTCCGGGCTGGCGCTTCATCGCATAGCCGTACTTCTCCGCGCCTTTAAGGGCGGCGCGAATCATTAACCGCCACGAAGCGGTTTCGCCCATTTCCTTCAGACGGTTTGCCATACTTACCTCCTTTGCATTCATCGTTTCAAAATCAATTAGAACA
>CAISYL010000176.1 GCA_903889655.1 uncultured Alphaproteobacteria bacterium
ATCGGCGGGCGGGTTCATGGCGCAGAAGCCGGTCGCGGCGTCGACGGGCTACATCACGGGCGCATTCGGCGGCTGGAAAACGCTGGCGTCGACATGGACGAACGGCTCGAATGCGCCGACGGTCGGCCACGCGATGGCGACGCTTGCCTTCGATTCCTCGACGGCTCCTGGGCAATATCTGAGCCGCGTCGCCACCGGAACGCCGTCCGACAATCAAATGTCGACGGCGATCGACATGAACGGAAACGACCTCAAGAATGCCAAAGCCATCACCGCAACAACGGTGACCGCGTCCACCTCGATGTCGGCGCCCATCTACTATGATTCGACCAATTCGGCCTATTACCTGTATCCGGCGCACACGAGCCAGCTAAACGGATTGAACGCCACCTACATTTCCGCGCAGGGCGGTAATATCAGCGGCGGCCTCGTCGTCGGCGCGCTGAACACGGCCAATGGCGTCGTCTCAGGTGGCGATATCTACGTTTCGAACTCAAGCAGCGGCATCATCAGCGAAGGACGCGTGGAAGGCCGCACTTTTGTAGACCGGGACAATGCAACCTATTTCGTTGACCCTTCGGGGACGTCCGTCCTCGGTAGTGTGAATATGGTTGGAACCTTCAACTCACTGGGGTCCGTGAACGCGATGACGATGTCTTCCGGCACCATTAAGCTAAATACGCAGGCTGTACCTGGAGCGGCATGTGCCGCTGGGGCGAACGGAACTCTGTACATCCAAAATGACGGACATTTGCTGAATTGCATCGGCGGGAAGATTTGGATGCTATCCGTCAATTGATAGGTGGAAGCCAGGCAATTACCGCAACTTTTCGCTCGGCGCAGTTCCCCGCATGCCGGGGACGATACTAACGCCATCGCCCGCCACCTGGCCCTTGATGAAGGAGTTCAGATCGGTGTCGCGGAGCCCGATTCTGCCATCGGAAAACTTCCAATTCTCGTCTTTGATCGCCTGTTCGATGATCTCGTCGCGAACGACAACGAGCGACGTCCCGGTCGAACGACGCGCTCGCGCCATCTCCCTTAACCGGCTGGACAGTCGAGATGCCATGCCCTCCAGGAACGAGTAAGCCATCCGCTCTCGTTTGCGCTTCACGAAGAGCGCTGTCTGCCTGCTATATGCAGCGACCTCTCGACGCATCGCGCCTTCGCAGATATCGAGCAGGTAGCCGGCAATTTCGACTTCATGGGTAATGCCGAAGAAAGTGCCGACCCGGGCTGCTGCCCCTGGCCCGTCACTCCAGAAACGGGCTCCCGTGAGCTGTGCGATCTCGATCGCGACGCGGATCGCATGAGGTCGCATAACCGGATCCAGAGGACGATCCTGCTGAGAGACCTCAGATTCACGAATGTCGAACTCGCTTGTCGACAGATCGTACTTCGCCATCAACTCGGCAGCCTTCTGGGCGGCGGCAATGGCTTCTGCCTCGGTTGCGCCATTTTCGACGGTTTTCGCCAGAAGCGCTTTGACCTTCGCAATGGCGGAGTCCCGCGCCTTCCGTTTTGAATCTTCGCTGTCAGTCATGCATCTCTCCTGGTTTGCGGGAGAGATGTGTGCCGCTGCAGCACTTTCAGGCGAACGCCGCCGTCAGGCGGCTGTTACTTTTTCGCTTGCGACTTGCAATGGGGTGCCCATATTTGAATCGCGGCCAAGCCGGTCGCGTTGGTTTCGGGAGACAGATATGACGACCCCATCCTGCCGTCTCGAGCTCCGAGCCGCTGAAGGCGGCGCCGACGCACGCCTTCTCGTGGCGGATCTCGCCACCGCATACCTCAAATTGGCCGGCAAGCTCGGCTGAACGGCTCGCGCCGACCCCTTGCCTGACGCGCGCGCAGGCCACAACATTCTCGTCATCACATTTTCCGGAAAAGGCGTCGACCGTCTGAGCCAAGAGACGGGCGGACATCGATTCCAGCGCGTGCCGCCGACCGAGCGGCGGGGACGCGTCCACACATCCACTGTGACCGTCGCGCTCATCAACGCAACCATGGGGCCCGACATCTTTGCCAGACGCAGCCCATCCGACTTTCGGGTCGAATGGTTCGGCGGGACGACAAAAGCCGGCGGACAACATCGCAACAAGCATGAAAATGCCTGCCGGCTGACGCATCTTCCGTCAGGTCTCGTTCGCTCCGCCCAATCCCGAAGCCGGGATACGAGTCTGAGAGAAGCAAAAAGGGTTCTTGAAGCCGATCTGGATCGGTATGCCGCAGACGCCAATGCCGATGAGGCCAATTCGGCGCGGCGACAGCAGATGGGCTGCGGAGCGCGGGGAGACAAACGTCGTACCTATCGGCTCCAGGACAACCAGGTCCACGATCACATTACCGGCAAACAAGCATGTTGCGACCGGGTATTGCGAGGGGACATGCCCATGCTCTGGGAGTAATGCCGGTGCACGGGATGAAGTTTCCGTCAGGCGCTGCCGCGCGCGACGCGAACCGCGACATCCTCCGAGGCCACGAGACTTCCCGTTTGCACGGCATCGGTGATGGTTTCCTGAACCGCCAAGCGAAGACCGGCGGCGTTCATAATCCGTGACAGAGCCACGAAGCTGATTTCGGTCGACACGCCGCGCTCGAGCGGGCCGAGGGTTTGCCTGCTGACGCCTGCACGCTCCGCCAAAGCGGCTTGGCTCAGCCCATTTTTGCGTCGAGCGCGGAGTACCTCTGCGCCGATATAAGCGAGATCTGTCATGACGCCCTGCTTGTGAAGGATCGGAAGGGTACAAAACCCAGGGGCCCTGGTCTACAGCGGGCGATCATCCAGTTCTTTCTTGCAGCACGAGACGCCACCCTCCTCCACAAAATATGGAGAAGGTTGATGCCGATTAACATTGAGCCCGATCTTGAGGCGTCTCTCGATGGAAACGAGTTAGCGCACTGGATTGGCCGTCTCCCGTTTCATCCGGGAGAAAGCGCGATTATTCGCCCCAACGTCGAGACCAACCAGGCCGCGCTCGCCGCACAGCATGCGGCGCTGACATTGCTCTCCGCGCAACATCAGCACGTCGAGTTCACGGTCACGGACGTCTTCATTTCTAAGACCGGCACATTGCTTTCAATCGCGGGAGTTGATGGGCGGTGGCCAATGGAGTGCTTCGACGATCCTCGTCCGATGACCCACAAGCTGGGCGTTCTGTTGATGGTCGACGACCTGCCATTCATCGTCGAAGTCGACAACGACGGACGCATCGTCGACGCAGAGCCTGTCGCTCTCGATCATTCTGGCCCTCTCGACCGCTTCGTTCGGCACCAGGTCGGATGGAATGTTGCGGCCGACGGGCACGCGAGCGTCGGCGAATATGTCATCACCCCCGCGCAGAGCGGCAAAGTCTTCGCACTCATCGGCGTTCCCTGGATATCGGAGGCTTCACCCGACGAATTGGCGGAGGCCGAGACGCTCGTGAGACGCAATCTCGGTCGTCCGACCGCCTCCCCCTCACTGTAAGGCTATCCCACCATGACCGATTACCGCAAAGAGCTCGCCTTCTACGTCCCGATGTCGACCGAGCAGAGCGCATTCGCCATTCGGCTCAATGACGCCGGTGAGAGCGGGAACTTCGACGGCCTCCCGGAAGAGATCCATGATCTCGATCTCCTGACCATGTGCACCTTCAGATATGACGCGGAAGCCGAGTGCCTGGAGATTTATTCGGAAGAGTCAGCCGACGTAGAGAATCTGGCCGTCCTTCTGCAACTGGTACAAACACACTTCGGTCTGCAGGAGCCGATTGCGTTCGAATACGCCATGACATGCAGCCGGCCGCGGACCGGAGCTTTCGGCGGCGGCGTCATGATGGTGACGAAGAACGAGATCAAATCCATCGATACCTCAGATCTGAAGCTCGACCTGCTGACTGCCGAGTACAAGCGCATGGCCAGCGATCGAGACGCGAAGCTCTCTCTCGACGAACTGCGCCGCGCCTGGAAAGCGCTTGAGAATGTTCCCGTCGACGACGACGGCAGGATCGGTATCCAGTTTCGTCATTTCCCGGCACACACTCCCCGGGAGACGATCTGGCACTGGTTCGAGGAGCAGAATCCTGACTTCTCGGTGGCGGAGGCCCAAGGCGTCTCCGGCCCGAAGCCGTGAGCGTCGATCATGAAAATCTATGAAGCCGATATCAGCCTCATCTTTCGCGATGGTCGGGTCGACGAATTCACGAAGCTCATTGCCACGCCCGGGGACGTGAGTGATCTTACGAATCTGGCTCGCCAGGCGGTGGCCAGCCAACAAGAGAAGACCGCCTCGCAGATCGCGAACGTCCAATATGCATTTCGCGAGGTGGACATCCGCGACAACACGAAGGTGATGATCGTCGATGACGACGTTGACGCGGATGTCGGGGCCGTCCGCCTTGTAGACGCCAGCATACTGGCCGCGCTATCGGATCTCATGCGCGAGATCGGCGACATGTCGATCGCACAAGAGGCGCTGGATGAGTTGGTCTGCGAGATTTATGGCGACGAGGCAGCCGAACAATCCAATCAGCACGCCGATGCCGCCGGCCAGGAGCTGGCTATTTCCTCAGGAGAAGTCAAAGCCGCCTACATCAACTGTCTGGGCGTCGAGGTCCAGGTGCTGACGATCCTCGAAGGCTTCGGTCCTGTCGAAGGACGTCAGCGCCTTCTTGACGCTCTCACCCTCACGAGGGAACCAGCGCTATGACCATTTTCAAGACGCTTCTCGACGGCAGACCGGACGACCTCGCATGTCAGGCAGTGCCCGGCTTTGAACATCGGGATCATGAAACGCTCGCCCGCCTCGCCAATCATCACGGGGCCATGGCGGCCCTGAATGAGGCCTTCCACTTCGAGTATGAAGGGCTATCGTTCGAAGGCGTGCGTGTCGCGGACGCGGATTACGATGAAGGCGAATCCATTGACCTCAAGCTATCTGAGCCGGCATCGTCATTGTCGATCTGGTGATGCTTTCGGCTCCCATTCGGCCTTCACGCGGGCATTCAAGAGCGTCAGCCGTCTTTCTTCGCGAAAGGATTCGGCACGGACGAAATGCCTTCGACGGACGCGCTTGCCGGAAGCGCCGGCTCAGCTTCGAGCGTAGAGACCACCATGTCGAGCACCTCCCGCAGCGAGCGGGCGTAATCCAGGCCGGCCGCGTCCTTGGTAAGGTCGAGCGAACCGGAGAGGCTTACCCGGTCGAGACGGTTCTCGATCGTGAGATCGCCGATCGCCAGCGAAGTCGCCTCATCCACAAAAGGTCGAATGCGTTTCATTTTGCCCTCAGTTTTCGTGCTGCCTCAAGAGGTCGCCGAGCAGCTCCTGCATCGGCGCCGGCTTTACCTTCCGAATATGCGAGCTGTAGTGAGGTGTGGGCGGCGGCAGGTCGACGCGCTGACGCTTGACCTCTTCCGGCAAGGCCGGGAACACGTCAATGCCGATCCGCCGGCGCAGTTCGACAATCGATACGGTCTGCCAGTCCATGCCGGCGACGTTCTTCACCACATACGCGCTCGTCTCCCCGCTGAAAGGGTCGTAGATCGCCTTGAAAAAGCCGGTCGGCACCATCACCCGGTTGTGAAGGCTAAGGACGGTGCGGCCCTCGAACAGCGGACCCGTGACGACGAACACTTCGCCATCATGGAGCGCGAGGCTGCGCGTCGCGGATTCGATGCCTTCCCAAAGCCCCCGGTTGTTGTCGGGATCCTGCGGCGACATGTTGGCGAGGGAGAAGCTCTCATATTGAGACTGCTGATCCGGCATGTCTCCCGACGGCGACATGTGACCGCGATCGAATCCTGTCCGCGCATAATCGGACAGCTCGGAGCGGACTTCGTCCGGGAGATTGGGATCGGCATGGAAGGCGTTGTCGCGCTTCATGCGCTGGGCCGCCTCGATCCGATCGGCCGTCAGATGCTCGGCGCTCCACAATGGCGTGCGCGAAACCCCGGAGTAGAGGACGGCATATCCTGAGTAGCAAATCTCGGTTGCATCCCGGCCGAGCTGGTCCTTCACCAGGACCGGCGCCGCGCCGGATACGAAATGCTGCTCACATTCCGCCGCAAGCGAAAGTGATGGGGCGCAGAGAAAGATAAAGGCCGCAATTGCGACAAGACGACGAAGCATGTCCGACTCCTTCATTGTTCCCCGAAGATATGCGCTTCGGCGCGGGGAGTTCATGCAAGCCAGTCAATTTTTTTAACGCCGAGTCCCTTGCAAGTCTCGCGGCTAGAGTCTGATGAACTTCGCAATGGAGCAGCCATGTCTCGTCTTGAATTTATGGTAACGGTGATTCTGCCGTCAAAAGGCGGGAATCTGGCGGGCGATCGGGAGGTTATCCGGGTCGACCTGATCGACGCGTTCAAACGATCGGGTAACGGACGTTTCATCCTGAGTCGATGGTTCGAAACCGGGAATATCTCTCTCGCAGACCTCGGCCGGGGCGCCTTCCCTGCGGAAGTCAGCGAGAAAGTTGGCTCCCTGGGCGATCTACTGGCTCCATGTCTCGGTGCCGAGCTTCAGGAATTCGTTGCCAAGATGGGGTTCGACGTCCAAACCGCGGCGCGCGGCAACCTGTATCACTTTTCCAACAGACTGAGCGAGATCATGGACCGTGTCAGCCGCGCGTCCTACATCGCCGCCGAACAGGAAGATATCTACCGGAACTTCATTCTCGCTCGCCCCGCCCGGCCAGACGAGATCAAGGGCGCCGGCGAAATGGTCTACGACCCGTTCACCCAGTCCTACCGCGACGAAATCGATGGCCAATGGTTGGTCTATCTCACTGAGCGTCTCGATTGGCGCGGTATCGTCGCGTCGGATTTCTCAGACATCAACCCGAAGACGATCCTCGATTCGCTCTCCGAGGAAATGTGTCAGTTTGTCGAAGACGGCGACGCCGACCTTCTGACGGACGTCGATGAGCTGCAGGCCTTTCTCACGACATGGTTCGAGAGCCATAGCATCGATCCGGATTGGGAGCAGAAGCCGGAAGACGAGGCAAGTGAGCCCGATGAGAGGCTTCTGCAAGATCCGAAGCTCACGTCCTTCCTCTCGCAATGGAACGCGAAGCAGCATGTCGTCGCGTTTATGGCCGATTCCAGCCGTTACATCCTTCAGCCTGGTTTCACTCCGGACATCGTCGCGGGTGAACTGCGCAAGGCAATCGATGCGGCGCGGCAGGAAGCAGAGAAAGCGCGTGAGATCGAACCGGACTCCGTCGAGGAAGTGCTGGCCATGTCACCCTCGTTTGGGGCTTGGTGATGGGACGGACGGCGCTCAACTTGATTTTCGCCTTCGGCGTCGCTGTCACCGTCGCGACGGCCTTATACTCGATCCGAATTACCGGGCCATCGAACTCCCTCGCCTTCAGGGTGCCGACTGAATATCACTCGGTCTGCAGATAGGCGGACGTCCTTTCGGGCGCGCTGGCGCCGACGGATTCCGCAGCCGCGATCGCCGTCTCCATGCTGTTTCGTAGTCCCGGTTGATGAGCTTGGCCACATCAGCAAGGTCAGGTCCGTTCGGATCCAGCGTCTCGAGCAAACGAAGGTCCTCCTCCGCCGAAAATCGCACGTTGCGCCCGCTCTTCAGGCCCATGTGGAATGCCTGATTGTAGATTGCCCTCAATTCCCGACCCAAAGCGAGGGCGAGCTCTTTCCCGGGCATCTTGCCGTAGTTGGCCTTGAGAAAGGCAAGCTCATCGTCGCTGTAAGCCGGACCTCCTCGAGCCCCATCGGGTTTGGGGTGCTGCAATCCCAGATGTCGAGCACGCCACCGCGCTCCACTCTTCGTTCGTCCGAGCGGGACGATGTCGGCGACTCTCGCGGCCGCGGCAAATCCCGCTCGCAACTCGGCATCCTCTTCCGGCGACCACGGTACCGAGTTCGAGCGGTCGTAGCCGAGCTGATTGGTAACCTGCTTTACGCCATTCCGCGTCCGGCTGTAGCCCGCATCGCAAAGACGCTGGGCGATCTGCCGCGCCGTCTGATTATCATCCACGCCGCGCGCGACGATCGCATATTCGTCGTCCGACCACCGGGTCACCGCATTCGCGTGCCTCAATCCAAGATCGTGAGCTTTGGATGCAACTGCCGACAGCGTCCGGCCAAGTCGGTCCCCAATCAAAGCCATCTGGGTTCCCGATGAAAAGCCCGAGCGCAGAATACCGATCTCGACCTCATCCCATGGCGGCATAGCGTCGGAAGTGAGATCGAGCTTCTTTGCCCGCGAATACACTGAACCAGGGGTTCGCCCGAGAAACAGAGAAATCTGCAGTGTGGGCTCTCGGCCGTAGAGTTTTAAGAGCGTACCATCCTCTTCTTCGCTCCACGGTCGCGCACTCTGACGGCGAAGACCCAGCTCGCAGATCTTGGTCCGGACCCCATGAATCCGACGCCCGAGCGCCTTAACAATGTCGGGGATTGCGACATCGTCATAGAACAGGCTTTTCAGGCGCTCGATTTCTTCCGGACGCCACCCGTCGACCCGCTGCGAGAAATTGCGCTCAGCGAGGCGGCCTGCGAGTTCCAGGCCATAACCCGGTGGCAGTTCGACACGCTTCCAGTCGCCGGCCATGTCCACGGCGTTCATGACGCGAGCCTCGCGATGGGGACGACATTGTTCATGCGGCGCATGTCGGCGGATAGACGGATCAGATGCTCGGACCCAACGATCCGCGTCTCGATCATCTTCTCAGCTGCCAGGACAGAAAGCGCACGATCGATCTCTTCCCGATCGACGACGAGGTGCCTGGATACGTCATCGCGCTCGATGGCGTTTGGCGAGACATCTGCGAGCGCCCTCAAGACTCGAAGCGCAGTGATCGACTCCGGCAGCATGGCAAAGCGGTGTAGGCGATCACTGCTCTTCGGAGTCGCGCTGACCGGTGCGCCATAGGTCGGGCTGACCGGCTCCGCAGACTGAATGGCGTCGAGCTCAAGGAGCTTAGTCGCCTCTTCCGCATCCAGGTCGGGCGGCAGCGTGAGGTCCGGAGTAGCACCCATGTGCGTGGAGCGCACTGTGCCGACCAGCACTTTCTTTGGATAGTTCGCGAGCGCCGGGCCAAACGCATAGAAGTGGCCTGGCGTGAGGTCCGTCAGCACCTGCGCCTTTTCGGCCGTCCATCCCAGCAGCTTGCCGGCGCGGATCAAGTCCGTCATCAGCATGTTCTGCCCAATCATCACGTTGACGGCCTCTGCCGCCACGCTCTGGGCAAGTTTAGCGAAACGCTGTGTCGCAAGGATCGTTCCGATGCCGCGTTTCCGCCCGCGGGCCATGACGTCGATGAGCGCGGCAACTGCCGAACGCTTGGCGTCCTGATCCGCCGATCTCGACGCGCCTTGCGGGGCCACGAGATGTGCTTCATCGACTACCAGAAGGAGCGGGTGCCAGTGTTCGCGTGGCTGGTCGACCAGGGAGCCGAGGAAGGAGGCGATTCTTTCCGCGAAGTCATCGGTGCCGATGTCGGTCGCATCGATCAACAACGACGTCCGGTGCCGGCGCACGCGCTCGGCAAGCGCCGCCGTCGCGTCGGCCGTGAGGTAGCTGAGCTTGGCGATCGGAATGTCGCTCGCACGGGCCAATTCGACGAACTCACCATCCGGGTCGATGATGATCTGCTGGATCAGCCCGTTCGTTTTCTCGAGAATGCGTCGGACTGCCCAGCTCTTACCGCCACCGGACGAGGCCTGAATCAGAAGGCGCCCCGCGAGAACCTTGCGGAGATCGAGTGAAATAGGCTCCATCCGCTCAGCGAGCCCGAGCGGAATGAGATGAGGCACTTTCTCAGCGTCCATAATGTCGTCCTCTGCTCCAACCAGGAGAGAGGTGCGCGCGCTGATCCGGACATCAACTAGACCGCCGGTGTGTCGGCCGGCTTTGCCGTGAGCCATTGCCGTACGCGTTCTTCGGGGAAGAACCGGGGTCGATGATTGTTCCAAGATGCAACAACGCCTGGCTGGTCGCCCGAGACGACACTCATCACCCTGATCCGGTGTACGCCCTTGCGCCATGGCATCCCCTTGTCCGGCGATGATGTCGAATAGAGGATCTGGTTCGGCTTGACCTGATCCAATGTCGTCATCTCGATCTCCTTCAGCAGGGAATGATCACGAGCGTCGTGGAGACCATTGTCCCGGACTCCTTGAATGCTCCGTCGGGAATATCCTTGAACCGACCGCCGCAAGAGACCACCCGGTCACGAAATTCGACGCTCATCCGGTTCGATCGGAACCGCACGCCGGCCGACATGATCCCAACCAGGAGCCCACCAGGCTTCACGAATTTCAGCGCATGCAGGACGTGCCGGATATCGTCCTGACGGCCAAAGGGCGGATTCATCAGAACGCGGTCGTATTCACGGGCGGGAGGGATGGAGAGAAAGTCGCCGACGGTGATCTTGCGGGCAAATTTTCCTTCGAACAGCTTGCGTGCGTTCTTCGGTTGAAATTCCACGCAATCGACCTGGGCGATGCGCGAAGCCGGACGCGCGATCCGGCCGGTGCCGGCGCTCGGTTCGAGCACGATATGATGCGGTTCGAGGGCCGCTTCCGCGATCGCTTCGTCAGCAAGCATCTCAGGCGTCTCGAAGAAGCCGAAATCCTGCGGCGCTACCACTTCTCCGGTGAGGATCGTGCGATCAATGACGTCACCCGGCGCCTCATCGAATACATGCGCCCGCTCCTTCCGGCTCCACTTCCCGCCGGCAGCCTCCAGAACCTTGTTGACGCGCTCATAGAGCTTCCGATCCAGCGTCCCGACCAGTCGAACCTGCGAGCCAGCGATCTCAGCCGCATCGAGAACCCTGAGGACATCTTCGGAAACTTTCATCGCGCTCTCCATTGTTTCTTGCAGGAGATGTGCGCGCGCAATTTCACTCGACAACCATCGAGCTGAGTGGTTGTCGTTTTCGCTCGGAAGACGATCTGTTCTGCAAGCACGAACAGGAGTCTTCGGAATGCAGCATACCTATAGCTACGGGCGTCGAGCGGCCCTTATCGCCTACAAGACCGGGGCTCTGAGGGACATCAGCGCGCTGGTCGCGCGGTTGGCGAAGGCGGATGAAAGCATCCATGACCGGCTGCGCATGCATTGCGAGGCGGAGGACGGGCGAGCCGGTGTCGAGGCGTGGCTTCTGCCGACCGAGATTGCGGCCATCATGACGGCCGCATCCGTCGACGCCGTCACGAGCATCGACGAAATGCCGATCTGGATGCGTCCAATGAATCGTGGCGCTATCTGGGAAGATCACTCCATCACCTCGGCATACGAAACCGCTGGAAAAATGAAGGCGCCGCACGGCGGCTTCCCGATGGCCGATTATCTCGCCGGTCTTTCGAAACTCTTTCCCGATGCAAGCGTCAATGCGCCGTCTCTGCGGCGAGCATTCGAGGAAGCGTGACATGGGTGCCGACGCCCAAAACAGCGGAGCGACAGCTCTGACCGATGAAGAACGTCGCGTGCTCGATCTTCTAGCCACACATACCTACGAGCAAGTCATCGAGATGTTCGGCGGAGAATGGTCGAAGGGAGCCCTCTACCGGCTCGCGCTGCGGGCGGGCGCGCGCAAGACCGAAAGCCGTATTCGGGAGCGGGACGAGCAGCGTCGTCGCCGGCAGCAAGAAGCGCTGCAAGCTCTCGTCGACAAGACTGCGACCGCAGACGTCCTCGATTTTATGGACAGCCTGCCGGACGCTTCGATCGATCTTGTCGTCACGTCGATTCCGTACAATGTCGGCAAGCGCTATGGCGACGCGCCGGCCTCAGATTGCATGCGAACCGTCTACTTCCACGGCTTTGTCATGCAGGTGCTCTCGGAGGCGGCGCGCGTCCTCAAAGCCGGCGGTGTGCTCTTCCTTCAGGTCGGCTCTACGCGGGATTGGCAGGATCGCCTGATGCCCCTCGACATCCTCCTTTTCGACGACATCCGGCATGCCGGCCTCACCTTCCAGAGCCGCGTGATCTGGACGCTTCCGCACGGGCTGACCCCAAAAAGAAGGTTGGCGGAGCGTTATGAAACCGTTCTCGTCTGCTCGAAAGGCGAGGTCGCGAAATTCAATCCGTCGGTTGCGCGCACGCCGCAGAAGAATCCCGGCAAGCGGTCCTACAAGGGGAAGCGCAAGGGTGAGCTCTCAGGACATCCTCTGGGTGCCTGGCCGACAAATGTCTGGGATGACATTCCGAGTGTTCGGCACAATCACCCCGACCGGGCGCACGGCGCACATCCCGCGCAGTTCCCTGTGGCCCTCGCGAAGCGCGCGATCCTCCTTTACACGAGCCCCGGCGACCTCGTCTGCGATCCTTTTTGCGGCTCCGGAACCAGCCACGTTGCCGCTATCGAAACGGGACGGGCTTTCGTCGGCGCCGACCTCTTCTATGAGGATCTCCGCGCGCGCCGTATCGCGAACACCGTACCAGACACTCTTTCCATCCTTCCAGGTGTTTCGACGGACACCCTTGCCGTGTGGCAAGCGGAAGTCAGGCGCGTCGATTGTCCGGCCAAGCAGATCGACGACGTTCGGCAGACCGAGTTTCTGCGTGAGGCAGGCCTGCCTTGCAATGCGTCGAAGTAGCGTTCCAGCCAAATCAACGGAGCGCTACATGACCTTGACCATCCAGACACTCGGCCGCGACCGCTTCGATGAGGCAGTTGCATTGTGCGAAGACACCTTCGAAGCGGTCTATCCTCGCAACGAAATTCGCCGTTCATTCGGATGCGTCGATCCTGACCTCTCGGTGGGGCTCTTCCGCGGGGGCGTCATGGTGGGAACCTACCTGATTAGCACCGTGACGGTCGATCGATGCATCCATCTTCGATTGCATCCCGAATTCCGTTGCCTATTCCGCCGGACCGCTTTGCGCGGTGATGCGATCGCGCTGAGACCAGACGAGCGAGGCCGGGGAACTGGACGCCTTCTTCGAGCCATTCTACCCGAGATCGCACGCACCAACAGGATCGATTATGTGTGGGGCTCTGCACTTCATGAACTCAACAATCTCGATGATTGGCTTCGGCGGCGTGTTCTGTTCGCACAAACACCGGGTGGAAACCACACCGTTGAGCCGGTGGCCGCGGACCTGAAGTGGAAGCTGATGCCCTTCGCGTCGCCTGAATGCCTGGCTCGGTGGGCGCTGCAGATGAATTCGCCACGCCAGATTCAGGGTGAGATCGTTTACCAGGCCGGTCCTATCCCAAGGCTCTGGTGCTTGTCCGACACGGAGGCCTATCCGATCCATGCCGGCAGGAATATCGAACAGATCCTGATCGAAGAAGCAGGGCAAACTGCGCGATTCACGTGCCAGGTGGAGGACGGCACCTTCAAGGTTCAGGGTAAGGTGCAGCTGCTCGGGTTCGCGAAATCCGCGAACAACGTAGGGGATGACGCCTCGAGCGTCGCCATGGCGATCTAAGGTCCGCGGCGCTCGAGGAGGCAATCGCGCGGATGACATCTGAAGTTCCCTGAATCAAGACCATCTCTCTGGCAACCAGAGGAGGCACTGATGAAGGCTGTCAGATATCGAAACGAGGCGGGCCATTACGCCATGAAGGCGATGCTTCTGCTTTTCGGCGCGACAGCATGGGGCTTTGTCCTCCTGCTGCACAGCGTCGTCGGAGCGGCGCCTGTAAGGCCTTTTTCAGCATTTCTGCTATTCCTTATGCTTCTCGGGGTGAACCAGAACCTCGAGGCAGCGGCGCGCATCGCTCGGGGGCGTAAAATCGCGCGTTGAGAGGAGCCTTGAATGTCGCCACGCATCTACCTCGCCGGTCCGGACGTGTTCTTCCATGACGCCTTGGACGTCGCCAACCGGAAGAAGGAACTCTGTGCCAAAGCTGGGTTGGAGGGAGTGTTCCCGCTCGACAACGAGCTCGACTTCGCGGGCCACTCGCCGCAGCAGATGGGCTTCAAGATCGGGCGGTCCAATTTCGATCTGATGCGGAGCTGTGACGCCGTCATCGCCAACCTTCAGCCGTGGCATGGTCCCAGCGCGGACGTGGGAACCGTACTCGAGATCGGATTCATGCGTGGTGCCGGCAAGCCTGCATTCGGCTACACGAACACGCCAGATATCTTTGAGCGGCGCGTCGCCAACTTTCTGCTCAGCGATTACGGACGCGACTTCCAGCCCGGCAACTCCGCCTTTGCCGGGCCTGGTGATCCGGTCTTCAAGAACGAAGAGTTCGATCTCATCGACAACTTGATGATCGACACTGCGATCGGAGATCACAGCGCCGGTATTCACCTGTCGTTCGAAGAAGCGCTTGAAGAGGTCGCGCGTTATTTCCGGACCCTAAATGCGTAGACACCTCGCTCTTGTCTTTCTATTTGTGCTCGCGGCCTCTCCATCCGCCGCGATGGACGCATCTCAGGTGCCTGAGCTCGTCCACAAGGCTCTGGATGAGCATGATGCTTCCGCGGCCTATGCGTTGGGACAGTATGCGGAGCAAGCGGGGCCTGTGCCGGTTTATGCACTCGCAGGCGCAAACTATATCGATGCGTGGGCATGGTATGTCACTGCCGCCGAAGCCGGCAGCCGGGACGCCGTGCTACGACTGAAGCAGCAAGCGACCGCGCACACCCTCGGGGCCATGGTTGCGTTGGGCGACTTGTACATGTCAGGGAAGAGCGCCCTCATCGAGCGGGATGAATTCGAAGGCGCCCGTTTTTACGTGAATGCTGCGACGCTTGGAAGCGCGCTCGCAAATTTCAAGGTCGGCATGCTTCAGATGCGTGGCGACGCTTTGCCACTCGACCGGAATGACGCTTGCGATCACTTCCTCAAGGCGGCCAAGGGAGGAATCGACGAGGCGTACAGACCGGTCGTGGGCTGCGTGACCCAGATGCCCCCGGACTATCAGGACGACGCCTTGTCTACGGTCAAAAATGCCGCTCGGACCGACCCGCTGGCAAAGCTCGCCGAGGCGGAGATGATCTGGCGAGGCATCGGCGGCGAGGCGGATTACAAATCCGCGCTCGAGACAATGACAGCTATCTTCGATATGCGCGATATCCGCGGCGGCGACGAAACGCGCGGTTGGGCTGCAAGAGGCATCTCCCGTCTCTACGCAAGCCAGGGCGACACCAACGCCGAATTCCGGTTCCTGCGCTTTGCGATTGCCTTCGGAGATTCCGGCGCAAAGGACGAGTTTATCCAGAGAGGTATCGCGCTCGGCATCGAACGGCCAGAGCTTGTCGACCTGATCCGATCGCAAGACCTCAGTGAAGACGAACAGCGCGCGCGCGATCTGTGGATCGATATCAGGACGTTTTCTCTTCGACCCCAACAATGCGGTCGGCAACCGAACGAAACCGATATTCAGAAGTACGGCCAGATCATCATCAGTTCCTGGCAAGCTTGCCTTCAAAATGACGCCCGGACGACGGCCGCCGCGTGGCAAGCCCTTCAGGAAAAGATCAGTGCCTATACCGGGAACGCCCCGGACGCCATGGTGGAAGACACGCGCGCGCTGGCAAAATCGGTCAACGATCGAATTTCGGCGGATGTCGCCGGATTGAAGTCCATCGCCGCCGGCGACGACGACTGAGACCGATCACTCCTCCTTCAAGGCTCAGCGTGCAAACCTCGGAATATATGTCTTCCGCGGCCGCTTCCCCACCATCACACCATGAGCCTGTCTTGCAGCGATCTCGGCATATTGAAGTCTTCAGGATTTCGCGGTTGTCTCTTGCAAAGAAGCCTTACATATTTCCATACAGCGGATATTCCGTTAGTGGATTTGTAAGATGCCAAAGCTACAAGATCTGGTCGACTTCATGAGGGATGGTGCCCTTCGGGCCACATCCGATCTCGAAGCCCATGGGTTCAATCGCGACATGGTTCGGCGCGCGGCGCGCGCCGGCGCAATCTCAGAGGTTGCCCGCGGCGCATATCGGGTCGGTGAAGACGTATGCCTGGACCCGTTCGAGGAGGTCGCGACAGCCTGGTTCATGGATCAGGGCTCCGTCGTGTCTTTCTCCACCGCCGCGGCGCTCCATGGAATGTCCGACGCCCCGGTGAATAACGTCCATCTGCTCTACAACTTCGGGGCCAATCCCAGCAGTCGGACGGCAGGCATTGGCATCGATGTCGTTCCACACTGGAGCCGCGACCCCAATCGTCTCTCGGTAGGCGTGATGCGCAGGCGCATCGCCGGGCTCGACGTCCCGATCACCGACCCTCATCGGACATTTCTCGATTTCGTGACCGCGTCTACGCTGGGAGAGATGGAGATCGGGCACAAAGTTCTCGTCGACTATGTTCGCGATCATTACGACGCGAAGACACTCGGCGCACATGCCAGGGCACTGGGCATCTCAAGACATCGATACGACAAGCGTGTGGCCGATATCCGCCACGCTCTGGAATATGGATCGTCCGTCAGCGACTACTCGCCGGCACCCTGATCTCAGCGAAGGGAATATCCGACCTTCTGTCCGCGCTCCCTGTAAGCGAGAGCGATCCGGGACCGGCGTGAATTGAACATGTCCTCCGCCTCAAGTCCGGCTGCCGCAAGCAAGCGGTCCTCGATCGTCGACTGGGGCGTGACGCGCCCGTCGGAAAGAACATGCAAGACCCCGACCCCGCTCTCCTGCAATTTTCGTCCGACCAGAAGGCAACGGTGGCAATCGAAAGGGTCCTTCTCCGCGCACATCAATGCCAGGCGATGACAGCCCGCCCATTCGATCACGGTCTGAATTCCCCGCGCGAAATCGGCCGTGCGCGCCATCAGCTCATAGTCGGCTACGCCGGATGTGAAAAGCCCGCCGTCGGAAGGACGCCCGCCAAGTTCCGTGCCGAGAAAACGATAGCCGATACCCGTTGCCGTGAGAGCGGTCTCCATCTGGCGTTGCGAGAAATGAGGCGTGTACCGCGAAATGGGCGAAGAGCGGACATCGACAAGAAGGTCGACCCCGCCCGAGCGGACGAGCTCGAGAAATCGATCCCAGCTGTGGTTCGAATGTCCGATCGTCAGAATTTGCGCCGGTTCGGTCATCACGCCTCCTCCATCATCGTGGCAACTCGGCGGTCGCGGAGTTGCCGGCGCCGTTCGGCGACTTCCTTCACATGCGCGACGTAAGCCGGGCCCTTCGTGCACTTCTCGGGGGTCCACACCACCAGGCCACGCGCATCGATCCCGATATCCGGTTCGATGACCCCTCGAATCATGGAGCCGATGCTCGCTTTCATGCTCGCTGAACTCGAATAGTGATGCCGCATATCACCCTGATCGTCGTCGAGGCGCGCAAAGAGCTCCCTCATAGAAATGCCGTCGGAATCGGCAAGCGCGCATCTCACCTCGAGCAGGGTGTCCTGATATGGACTGCGGCGCCAAGTTTGGCTCGCGCCGGCGACCGAAAGTTTCATCTCCGCGCTGAGGACGGACTTGATGTGCTCGACCCAGCGCAAATTGTGACGCAGCAAGCGTGGAGCGTAGCGGCGCGACAGAGCATGCGGCGAGACGCAATACATGCCAACGCCGAAATGATTGCGGAAATGCTCCTTGAGCACGGTCTTGTATCCTGTGGTCGCAGAGGGCACCGCCACGGCCACGAGGGGAGAAAGCCTGGTCCATTCGACCGCCTGCTCCAGCAGGCTCAGAGAATATGATTTCTTGCACTCGATAATCATGGCGAGATCGCCCCGGATTGCCACCACGTCTGCGATCCGCTCGCCGAACCGCGCGCCAATTTCCTTGGTGGCCGCTGACGAAAGTAGCTTCCCGACGGCAACCTCGGGATAGCAATCCCATTCCTCGGCCTGCAGATGCTGAATGGCCCACCGGGCCAGATCGCTCTCCGTCGTAACGTCGCGGCCGGTCAACTGTCTCGCTCCGGCTCCTGGATCACCACGTCCTCGAAGTTCACCACATACCGCCTGTTCGTTGGCTGCTGCGCTTGGGGATCGCCATCGATTGCCACGAGATACTTCGCCGCATAGTGGCTGGAAATGTCGCTGATCTCCCCCTTCTCGCCGGTCCGGAGCTTCACGTGGCTGCCGACGGGGTAAGGGGGTTCAATGCAGTTCTCCGACGCCCAAAGGGCCTCGGCCGCATGAAGCTCGTCGCGCACAAGATACCTGAAGGCGTCGAGCTCTTCGGCGATCTGCAGATTGCATTTCCACGAGCAACGCGCATCGAGCTTCTTCGCGATTTCGTAGCCATCATCGGTGACCAGCGCGCAGTTCACGATGTCGCGGGCGCGGGCGTCGACACCCTCCGCGGCAATCAACTTCAAAGCGACCAATTGGCTGACAACGGTCTCGGCCGCAGCGAGGGTCATCGCTGCGGTGATTTCGGTCGGCCGTGGCTTTGCCATCACTTCCTCCGTTCAAGGCGCTTTCTGAGAGGTCATCTCGCCTGAGACCCTTTCAAGCGTTCGGTTCCTTGCAGGGCCACAGGATAGCGTCCGATCCAGACAACACTTGAGGTGCGGCTATGCGCGTCACATTCGTCTCGGACCATCTGCATCCCAGTCTCGATCGCCAACGCGCCGAGGACGCAAAGGTGTGCTTTCCGGATGGATCGGCGCTCCGCTGCGGATCGCGCCGCCTCTATGTGGGTCGCGACCTATCCGCCGAGCGCGCCGCGGAATTCCGAATGAGCATGGCCTACGCCTTCGTTCGCGCCGCCATGACGCTCGACCCCCTTCTCTCCGAGATCAAGGACGGCGCCTTCGTGCGCGGCGAGACCCTTAAGCCGATCGAGATCGGTCAGCAGATCGCTTCCATCCTCAACACGGTCGACCGTGCGGTAGGTACGCCTTACGGCGACGAGTTCGAGGACACGATCGTCATCAAAGCAGCCACGAGGGCGCAAGCGACCGATATCGCAGCGGCGATCGTCGAGCTATCGCCTCGCACTAAGGTGACTGGAGCACCTTCCCGGCCGGAACCGATGACTACCCGCCTGAAAGCCAAACTGCTGAACTGGATCAAGAACGAGAGGCTGCGCCGGCAGTCGCCCGAGATGCATGCCTCCAAGCTGCCAGACCAACGACCGCAGACCCCCTAAGGGATGGTCGCCGTCGTGATCAGAGCGATAATTTTTTGTCCGGACTTTGAAGTCTCCGCAATCGCGCTCAGATCTTCTGCAGCCGAGGATTTTCCTCGCAAACCCGCAGGAGTTACCACAATGCGCGTCTCGAAATTCGTCGCACTCATCGTCACAGCCGCCTCTCTGTCGCTCGCCGCGTGCGCCCAGGACATGGGCACCAAGCAAGCTGTCGGCACCGTCGGCGGCGGCCTCCTCGGCGGCCTCCTCGGCTCGCAGATCGGCGGTGGAAACGGCCAGCTCATCGCGACCGGTGCCGGCGTGCTGCTCGGCGCCTATGCCGGTGGCGAGATCGGCAAGTCCCTCGATCGTGCGGATCGCATGTACATGGAGCGGTCGACGTCACAGGCGCTCGAGACGGTGCCCTCCGGCCGCAGCGTCGCCTGGAACAATCCGGATTCCGGCCATTATGGTGCCGTGACCCCGCAGCGTACCTACGAAGCAAGCGGTTCCTACTGCCGTGAGTTCACGCAGACCGTGAATGTCGGCGGACGTTCGCAGCGCGCCTACGGCACCGCGTGTCGGCAGCCCGACGGAACCTGGCAAATCACGAACAGCTAAATCAGCGACCCGCCGACTTCGGTCGGCGGGTCGGTCTTTCGGGAAGGTGGATCATGAGCTCACTCATTGTTAAGCCCTCGGGCCTTCCTGAGAAATTGAACAAGCCTTGGCGCCTGTGTGTCCGCCATCACGATCTGGGCGGGGTCGACTACGAAACGGTAGCCCTTCTGGACGATGCGATGGCGGCAGCCGTCGTCGATGCGGGCGCGCCATATTGGCTTTTCGGAACGCCCGATTGGACGGAACGGACGACCGCCAGACGCCTCGAGGAAGCGCGCGCCCTTGAAGAAGCCGCCGCGAATATCCGCCTGGAAGTCGCGAAAGCCGCCCAACCAGGAGCCGCGACATGAACTGCCCCTCAATCGACGCCAACGCCGAATTCTATATCGTGGATCTGCGGTCGAAATGGCAGAAGCGGCCGTACATCTCGTTCTGGCGCCCTGGCAGCGCCGGCTATGCCTATCCGCTTATTTGGGCCGGGAAATACACCAAGGCCGAGATCGATCGGCACGCCTCCTATTTCAGCCGACGAGATCGCGAGCAGCTTCGTTTCCCCGTTCTCTGCGTCGAGGTGGAGAAGCTTGCGATCCAGACACCGGCTGACGGCCTCATCGACGGCAATAGTGGCCCTGTCGTCCTGAATACCGCGAAGATTCGGCTGACATTGAAGCTCCATCGTTACCTACCTCCGATCAAGGCTGACGACGAACTCTCGGCCGCCGAACAGGAACTCCGGCCGTGACCTATCTCGTCGCAATGTCCCGCGCAGAGCACGAGGCATCGATGACGGCCAGATCCAAAGCGTGCAGCGGCAATCGGTCGTTGAAGTCCTTGCAATCGTCGCTCATCTGGACAATTCGCCATCACGGCTTCTGCGCCCGCGCTTCGCGCCGGCGGACGCAGACCACCAAAAAATGCGCGGAAACATAGGAATTATTGGATCAAGCATGAGCGAGAGACCGAAGCTGCCTGGCGCTGACGAGAATGTCGTCCTTGTCCATATCGATGAGAATGGCGACGTGGCGTATCGCCTTGCCGGGAAGTGCCGGCTGTTCGTGATCGATGAGCGTACGCCCAACGATCGCGTCTACGAGGTCACAACGACGATCTCGATGCAAGCGATCAACAAGATCATTGCCGACGGCGAAATCGGCGATCAGCACGACGAACAGCATCAGGCGGTCGAGGCCGCCATCCTGTCGAAAGGTCGCTTGAACTGATGGCCCCGCTACCTGCGGTTCCACGAGTGCTTCATCCGCCGCTAGACCTCGACGTCAGAATGGAGAATTGCGATGTCGCATCTCAATAAAATGCAGATCGCACTGCTGCGCACGATCGCGCAGGGTGACTATGCCTATATCGCCGAAGGGATGGCGCATGATGCCGATGCCGCACGCCAGGCAGTCCTGTCGACGGGAGATACCCTGTTGCGGTTTCTCTTCACGGAGCTGTCGACCAACGAGGACTGCGACGGTGTCGACGAGGCGATCTCTCGTCTCGAGAATGTGGAACGCGACATCCGCGATCTCATCGCCGCCATGACGACGATCGAAAGCAATCCGACGGATGGCGCCGATAATCCTGTGCTGTCGACCTTCTGATCTGCAACCACTTCCGCTTGCCCGGTTCCAAGTTTCTTTGCTAGCTTGACTCGTAAAGAACAAATGGAGAACATATGGGCGCGAAACGGCTGGACAGGCTGGGCGATCTCGCACGCCACGACCTATTGGTGCGCTTCACCTGCCTGAATCCGAATTGCCGGCGCGTGGCTCTCTATGAGCCGACGGCGCTGATCGCGTGCTATGGGCACGATATCGTGATCAGCATGCTCAATCTTCCTTGCGTGCGATGCGGCGGTACAAGAATTGTCGCCCGCGGCGCGCCGCGCATCACGCCGCCGCCGGCTCCCATTCGACCGGAGCCTGTGCACGAGGAGACGCCGCCGCCGGCGCGGTCACGAAGGCCCTCGCCCCAGCCCGCGGCAAGCCTTGGGGCGATCAGAAGACTGACGTCCTGGGTATGGCTCTACTGCGATAATGTGGATCACCGCGGAATTTGCGGACACTACTGCGCCATTCCCCTCGCTCCTTTCATCATTCGCTGGGGCAAGGATGCGTCGTCCGATCTTCTGAGGAAAAGTTTCGTCTGCTCCAAGTGTGGAGCGAGAACAACGAGCATCAAGCATCCGAGCTGGGCCGATCGACAGATCGGATTTCAGATGTTCCCGTCAGAAGCGGCAATGGCGTCTCTCGCCGACAGCGAGTTCTAGATTTCTCGGCATCGGTGCGCATATCTCTTGCCCCGAGAGAGAAAGCCCAGAATGAGCGTGCCTTCAGCGAAACGACCGACGCAGAGCCAAATGATGCTGCCTCTTCTCGAGACGATCGAGCAGATGGGTGGCGAAGCGCGGCCGAAGGAACTCTACGACCTGATCGCGAACCGCCTTCGCGTCCCCGAGGCGGTTCGCGAGGAAAAGATCAAGATCGGAAAACAGACCGTCAACGCATTCGAGCGACATGTGCGATGGGCGCGTCAAACCGCCATTGCCAAAGGGCTGATCGAAACGCCGCGGCGAGGCGTCTGGTCGCTGACCAATCGCGGGAAGCATGCGCTCGGCAATGCTCAGCCAGGTCTCGTCATCACCATCTTCGAGACCGACGCCGGCACTGCGCTTTGGGCAATGGCAGAGGATGCGGCCGGCACGATTGCGGACGACAGTGTCGATCTTCTTTTCACATCGCCGCCATATCCCGTCGCCCGCGGAAAGGCTTACGGGACATGGAAGAGCTCCGAATGGCTCGATTGGATGAGCGAGCTCGCCGGCGGCTGGAAGCGCATCCTCAGCCCCACGGGCTCGCTGATGGTGAACCTGGGCACTGTCTGGCAGCCGGGTCAGCCAACTGTCGATCCCTATATCGAACGGTTCGTGATCAAACTCGTCGATGATCTCGGCTATCACCTCGCTGACCGTCTTTACTGGCACAATCCGAGCAAAATGCCCTCGCCGATGCCATGGGTCGTACTCAAACGTGTTCGGGTGAAGCAATCGATCGAACCCGTGCTCTGGTTCTCGAAAACGCCGAATCCAAAGGCCGACAACCGTCGTGTGCTGACGCCCTATAAAGACGCGACGGTCAAACGCTACCTCGGCAAGCCGATTACTGCGGCCGTGCGGCCAAGCGGTTACGGCTTTGGCGCCCAGTCCTTTGCGAAGGACAATGGTGGATCGATCCCACCATCTCTGATCGTCGCCTCGAACAGCGCGTCGAACGACAGCTACCGCCGCACCTGCCGGGAGGCGGGCCTGCCTCTCCATCCCGCGACTTTCCCGTCGGCGTTGCCCGAGTTCGCCATCAAGCTCACCACGGAACCGGGCGACCTCGTCTACGACCCGTTCCTTGGTTCGGCGACCACAGCCTCCGCCGCAGAAAAGCTCGGTCGCCGCTGGATCGGCTCCGAACGCTCTCTCGCATATCTGGCGGGCGCTTCATTCAGATTCTCCGACGCCCGGCTAACCGACGTCGCCTGATCTCTCTTGCAGGGACGTCCGCTAGGGTCTTCAAAAATCGGCCGAACCTGGAGTCTTCATGTCAAACGATCAAGCCCCCGACAGCATCAGCCTCTTCTTTCGCGATGGCGGGTCCGACAAGCAATACGACATCTCACTCAACGGTAGTCACGATAGGTGGGTGGTGGACTTCGCAAACGGGCGTCGTGGC
>CAISYL010000177.1 GCA_903889655.1 uncultured Alphaproteobacteria bacterium
ACCTCGCGCCCGCCCATGGCCGCACCGGTTCGCATCAGCGTTCGGAAGTCGGCGAAAGGATAGGCCTGTCCCATCGCGCGGAGCGGTGGCGCGTGCATGCCCCAGCCATTGTCGGTTTCCTCGTCAAGCTTGTGGCAGTCGCTGCATATCGTCTCGACGAAATATCTGCCTTGATCGACGGGCGTGGAGCGCGGCCGAGCAAGAGGCGGTGTGGCATGGCGCGCGCGCAGCGCACTGAAGGGCACGCGTTCGGTAACGATCGCGATCCAGCCCAGCGGTCCCCACATCGTCCGCGACGGCTCCGCATCCGGTTCGATGGGCCGGGCTCGCAACCATGAGACGATCGCGGCGATATCCTCATCGGAAAGGGTGCTGAAGGCGTTGGCAGGCATGGCGATGGCGCTCGTGCCGTCGCGCTTAACGCCGTGGCGGATCAGCCGCACGAGTTCGGCATCGCTGTAGAGAGGTGCCATGCGGGTAAGGTTCGGTGCAACAAGCCGACCGACACCGGAAGCATGGAAGAGCACGTTGCCCGCCTCGTGATGACAGCCTGTGCATCCGAAGACATGTGCCCGCCGCCCGCCCTCGGCGACAAGATTGGCCGAGGGCGCAAATTTCAGCGGTTCGAGCGGCACGTCGTATTGTCTGGCCAGTCGCCATTCCGAAAGGCAGTAAAGGGACAGCGGGACGAGCAGGATTGTCGTCGCCGCGATGGCGGCGATGCGCATAAGGATGTTCATGATGTTGGACCTTGTGAGGGAGATCTGGCCCGTTCGTGCCGGGCCTCTCGGTCAGGCGGCGCGGGCGGCGCTCAGCATGCCGTTGAAGCCCGCATAGGCGGCATTCCATGCAGGACGTGCCTTGAGGCTCGCGATCCAGCGCGCGACATTAGGCCACGAGGAAAGGTCGAAATTTCTCACCTCGCCCAGCGTGACATGGGTGGCGCCCAGATAATCGGCGAGGCTGATCTCATCGCCGCAGACGAAGGCTCTATCGCCGATTATGTGGCTATCGAGCACATCCATGTATTTCTGCGTCTTCGCCTGGCCGAGCGTTTCGATCTCGTTGAGCGTTACCGCATTGAGCGAGGCAAGTTCGGGCAGGAGGTATCTATAGGCGAGGAAGACGCAATAGCTCATATGGAAGCCGGTATTGAACCAGTCCATCGCTTCATTGATCCGAGCGCGGGCCTGTGCCTCGTGCGGATAAGCGGGTGAGCCGGCTTGGTCGGCCAGATATTTGAGAATCGCGCTCGACTCGGTGAGTACGAAGTCGCCATCGACCAGAACCGGAAGTTGCCCGTTGGGATTGAGCGCCTTGAACTCGGCTGTCTTGTGCGCCTCGGCAAAGAGGCTCACGACTTCGTCGTCGATTTTGATCTTCTGGTCGGCGAGAAAGAAAGTTACGGCGCGGGAGGTTGTGGAAATGGGATCGTAATAGAGTTTCATGGGAATCTCCTCCGTTAGCGGACTTTGGGGGTAAGTCCGTGGCGGGGATGTAGGCGAGCGGCCGCGCGGTCTCAAACACCGTTCTTGCGCGACCGTTCACCGAAAATGCATAATCCTCCGTATGCTGGATTGGAACGATTATAAATATTTCCTGGCCGTCGTCCGAAGCGGAACCACACTCGGCGCCTCCCGCCTGCTGCAAGTGAGCCAAAGCACCGTCTCGCGCCGCATTGCTGCGTTGGAGGAAGCTCTGGGTTTCGACCTCTTCGACAAGCGCCCGGCAGGCTACGTCCTGACAGAGGCGGGCGGGGAACTTCGCGCCGCAGCGGAAGACGTCGAGGCGGCCGCGACTGCTTTCGCCTCTCAGGCAGGCGCATGGACACGCAACCTCTCGGGCAGCGTCCGGCTGACAACCAACGAAACGTTCGCCAACCTCTTCCTCACACAGGCCATGCGTGAGTTCCGCACAAATTATCCGGCGCTCCGGCTCGACGTCGTCGCGACCGACGACTTTCTCGATCTGCGGAAGGGCGAAGCCGACGTGGCGCTCAGGGCTGGCCGTCGGCCGACCGAGCCCGATCTGGTCGGGCGTTGCATCGCGAAAGATGTCTGGAGCATTTATTGCAGCCGCGACTATATGGCTCTGCATGGCGCGCCCCAATCCAGCGTCGACCTCGCGCGTCATGCGGTCATTACGGTCGACCCGAAAGACTATCCGGGGCCGATCACCGACTGGGTGGTCGCGAATGTACCGGATAGCGCCATCGTCCTGCGTCCCAATAGCATTTCGGGAGTCTATGCAGGCCTTAAGGGCGGCATAGGCGTCACCATGATGTCCGACTTCGTGGCCCTGGGCGATCCCGATCTCGTCCGCTGCTTCACGCCCGGCATCGAGCAAGGCGAGATCTGGCTGCTGACCCATGAGCGACTGCGGCACTTGCCCCGCATCCGCGCCGTCATGGACTTTCTCGGCGGCTATTTCGCGTCGGGCTTGCATAAGGCGCGCACGAGCGCCGTCTGATTGTCGGATCTCGCGTTCATCCAAAAGAGAAAGCCCGGCACTGGTGCCGGGCTTTCGATCATTCGTTGAAGATATTCAGAACTTGTAGCTGATGCCGACACGGATCGCATGTTCCGTGATGTCATTGTGCTCCTGCCATCCGGAATCCGTGGTCGTCGTATGATCGGAGATGCGGCCGAAATCCGCGTAACGGTATTCGACGCGCGCCGTCCAATTCGCTGCGAAAGTGCATTCCACACCGGTGCCGATCGTCCATCCGGCCTTGGTATCCGAATAGCTGTCATGTGCAGCGCCGTCATAGTAGTCGGTCTTGACATGGGCGACGGCGAGGCCGCCGGTGGCATAGAAGAGCGTCTGGCCGAACACGTAGCCGCCGCGCAGACGAAGCGATCCCTGCGAGTCGATCTTGGCTTTTGTATTGTCGCCGAAGGGCCAATCCGGGTTGTCGCCGTCGACGTTGGCGAGTTCGATATCGGCTTCCGCACCGACGACCCAGGGACCCGTCTGATAATTATAGCCGCCGTGCACGCCGCCCGTCATACCGTCGATCTTGAAACGGTCGCTATAATCGGAATTGCCCGTGGACAGACTCGAGTCATGAATGCGGTCCCGACCCCAGCCATAGCCTGCTTGGGCACCGACATAGAAGCCTGTCCAGGAGGCAGGGAAAGCGCCTTCATCCGCAAGAGCCGGCGTGGCGACAAGCATGGACACCGCGGCAACAATAAGTCTCGTTCTCATGAAGAGCCCCCTCCTTGAAAGATGCTACAAGCATGGCAAGCCTTTCATTTGGAGTCCATTCGACAAGATGACACCGTGTCAAATATTCGGGGCGGATTCGATCGCGACTATTTCGAAAACTCGCGGGCACGGCTTCTGAAAACTGAAATTCAGGTCTTTTCTTGGTTCAGACGTGCGGCCAGCGCCTCCGGCGTATCTATATCCTTGAAGATTGCCTCGTCCGGCATCGGAACTTCGCAAACGGCTTCCGGGTGCTCTCCCAACAGATGCTTCGCGCCGACATCGCCTTTGAGCTCCCGCATCTCGCCAAGATATTGCGCGCCCCAGAGGACCGGGTTCCCGCGTTTGCCGCCGAAGGTCGGTACGCAGATGGTGCGGCCTTCCTCAGGGTCGAAAGCGGCCATGAGCCGTCCGATATGAGAGGGCTTCACATCCGGCATGTCGCCGAGGCAGACCAGCAGCGCATCGGTGTCGTCGGGCAGTTCCGAAATCCCCATGCGAAGCGAGGTCGAGAGGCCCTGCGCATAATCAGGATTATGCACGATCGTCACGTCGCGATCCGCGAGCGCCGCCCGCACCGCATTGTCCTCGTGCCCGGTGACCACGATGACGGGCCGGGCTCCGCTCGCCAGCGCGGCGTCGACTGACCGCGCGACCATCGGCTGACCTTCGATCTCGGCGGTGAGCTTGTTGATCGCGCCCATTCGGCTCGATCGCCCGGCGGCGAGGACCAGCGCGGCAATGCGGGGCGCAAGCGGCTTGACGGCGACGGAGGTCGCGCCTCCCTCGCGCGGCTGCGGCCGGCTTGTGATTTCCTTCAAAAGCCCGCCCGCGCCCATGCGCATGACATCCCGGCGCGTGACCTCGAGCCCGGCGAGGAGCCGCGCCAGAACCCAGTCGAAGCCGTTGAGCTTCGGCGAACGCGCGCAGCCGGGCAGGCCGAGCACTGGCGTTTCCCCGTGCCGTCCGAGCAGCATCAGATTGCCGGGATCGACCGGCATGCCGAAATGCACGATCTCGCCGCCCGCGGCCCCGATCCCGGCCGGCACCACGTCGCGACGGTCGGTGATCGCCGAGGCGCCGAAGACGAGGACCGGCGCATAGCCCTCGGCAAGTGCCGTCCGGATCGCCGCCGCGACGGCGGATGGCTCATGCGCCACGCGGTATTCCTTCGCGAGTTCGCTTCCCATGCCGGCGAGGCGCGCGGCGAGAATCTGGTGTGTCTTGTCGAGCACGCTCTCCTTGGTCGCCGGAAGTCGCGTTGCGACGAGCGCCGCCCGGTGCGGCCGGAAGGCGCGGAGAGTGAGGAGAGGGCCGCCCGCTGTCGCCAGCGCCACGGCCCGATCGAGGCTCGCGCGCGGGGCGGCGAAGGGAATGACCTTCACGGTGGCGATCATCTGCCGGGCGGAAACCGTCTCGAAGGGGGCCAGTGTCGCCAGCGTCAGAGCCTCGTCGACGAGGTTGATCCGGTCGAGCCGGTCGCGGTCGTAGGCAAGTACGCCGTCGGCTTCGGCATAGAGATTGGCGCGGCCGGTAAAGGGCTCCGCGACCGAAAGGCCAGAGCCGGCCAGAGCGTGGGCGAGCGCCGCCGCCGCTTCGTCCTCGGGCACGTCGTCGGCCTCGAGCCGGATCGCGGTGATCCGGGCGATACCGGCCGCCGTCAACGCTGCGATATCCGTGACAGACAGCACGCGGCCCTTCTTGAAGCTGGCGGAACCCGCCCGGATCGAATGGGCGAGGATCGCGCCCTCGGCCTCGGTCGTATCGATCTCCCCGAAGATCATGTGCGAAGCTTCTCGGTGATTTGCGCCATGATCGAGATGGCGATCTCGGCGGGGCTCTTCGCGCCGATGGAAAGCCCCACCGGTCCGTTGATGCGTGCGAAAGCGGCCTCGTCGAAGCCGGCCGCCAGCAGCCGCTCGCGCCTCGTGCCATGCGTCTTCCTGCTGCCCAGCGCGCCGATATAGAAGCAGGGACTCCGAAGCGCTGCCTGCAATGCCGGATCGTCGAGCTTCGGATCATGGGTGAGGGTGACGACCGCGGTGCGCGTATCGGGTGCCAGCGCGGCCATGGCCTCGTCCGGCCAATCGGTGACCAGGGTGATCCCCGGAAAGCGATCTTCGGACGCAAAGGCCGTGCGCGGATCGACCACTGTCACGTCATAACCGGCCAGCGCACCGATACGCGCCAGCGGCTGCGCGATGTGGACGGCGCCGACGATAATGAGCCGAAGAGGTGGATTGAAGACGTTGAGGAACCACTCGCCATCCGAGGTCGCGACGACGCGGCCCTTGTCCGATGCCAGAGCTTCACGAACAGCTTCAAGAAGGCCTGTTTCTCCTTCTGTATCAGTTTGATACAGAAGTTTCTGCACGCCGTCGGTGAGGCGCGTGGCTAGCACGACGGGCCGTTTTGCAGCCCGGTCTTCGAGCAGACGCTGAAGGAGATCGCTCCGCATTTCAGGCCGTCACCGGCTCGACGAAGACCCGGATGCGTCCGCCGCAGGCGAGCCCGACTTCCCAGGCCTTCGCATCGCTGACGCCATATTCGAGGATCTCGGGCTTGCCGCTCTCCATCGCGTCGAGCGCCCGGGTCACGACGTCGCCCTCGATGCAGCCGCCGGAAACCGAGCCGATGAAGGCCGCGTCGTCGCGGATCGCGAGCTGGCTTCCGACCGGGCGCGGCGCGGAACCCCAGGTCTCGATGACGGTGGCGAGCGCTACGCCATGGCCTTCGGCTTTCCAGCGGGCCGCCTGTTCGAGCACTTTCTCATGGTCGAATTCACGGCTGGACGTGTCGGTCATGCAGCCCTCCTTTCGGGCTTCGCCGTGGCGGGCGCGCTCAGTGCGTCGATCAGCGCCACCAGCGAGGCGATGTTATGGACCGGACGGAACTCGTCGACATGCGGGAGGAGCGCCCTGATCCCCAGAGATTTCGGTTCGAAACGGTCGTAGCGCAAGAGCGGATTGAGCCAGATAAGGCGCTTTGACTGCCGATGCAGACGCGCAATTTCAGGCCCGACGCCTTCGCCGGCGTCCCGGTCGAGGCCGTCGGTGACCAGCAGCACCACGGCGCCCTGGCCGAGAACGCGGCGGCCCCAGTCGACATTGAAGCGATGCAGCGTCTCGCCGATGCGTGTGCCGCCGTCCCAGTCGCCGACGGCGGAGGAAACCCGGGCCAGCGCCTCGTCCACATCCCGATGCCGGAGCTCGCGCGTGACATTGGTGAGCTGGGTGCCGAATAGAAAAACGTGGACACGGTCTCGGTCGTTGGTCAGCGCATGCAGGAAATGGAGGAAGATGCGGCTATAGGCCGACATCGACCCCGAAATGTCGCACAGCACCACGAGGGGCGGGCGGCGCCTCCGATAGGCACGCTTCTTCAGCGGAATGATCCCGCCGGCGCGCAGCGTCGCCCGGAGCGTCGCGCGCATGTCGACGATCCGGCCTCGCGCCGAGGGCTCCGTCCGGCGGATACGGGCCTCGTCGAGCGGCAGGCGGAGCCTTGCGATGGCGGCCTTGGCCTCGGCGAGTTCGGCGGCCGTCATCTGCTCGAAGTCTTTCCGGCGCAGCACCTCGGCGGCGGAAAAGGTTTCGCTGGCAGCGATCTCGACGTCGGGTTCGTCCGGTTCGGGGTCTTTCGCGTCATTGCCAAAAAGGGCATCCGAAATGCGCCGGTTGGCTTTGTCGCGATCCTCGCCCTCGGGTGCCGCGACCTCGGGCAGCATCAGCGCCATCATCCGCTCGAGGAGTTGCGGATCGCGCCAGAAAACGTGGAAGGCCTGGTCGAAAATCAGATGGTCTTCGTGCTTCTTCACCAGCGTCGCATGAAGCGTCCAGTAGAAGTCTTCCCGCGAGCGAAGCCCCGCCGCCTCCACCGCCGCAATCGCATCGAGCACCTGCTGCGGCCCGGCCTTCAACCCCGCGCGCCGAAGCACCCGCGCGAAATGCACGATGTTCTCGGCGATGCGGCCGGTGTCGTTCATTGCGCCGCCTGCGCGCCCGCCCTGATTTCGGCGAGGATGCGCGCGGCCTCGCTGCCCTGCACGCGGGCAATGTCGTCCTGGTATTTGAGGAGCGCGCCCAGCGTATCGTTGACGACCTGCTGGTCGAGGGCGAGCGCGTCGAGCTGCGTCAACGCCTGCGCCCAGTCGATGGTCTCCGCGACGCCGGGATTCTTGTAGAGGTCGAGCTTCCGGAGCGACTGCACGAAGGAAACGACCTCGCGTGAAAGCCGCGCATCGGCGTCCGGCGCCTTGAGCTTCAGGATGTCGAGTTCGCGTGCGGCGTCCGGGTAGTCGACCCAGTGATAAAGGCAACGCCGCTTCAACGCATCGTGGATTTCGCGCGTGCGGTTGGAGGTGATGATGACGATCGGCGGCTCCTGCGCCTTGATCGTGCCGATCTCCGGCACCGTCACCTGGAAGTCGGAAAGGACTTCGAGCAGATAGGCCTCGAAGGGCTCGTCGGTCCGGTCGAGCTCGTCGATCAGCAGCACCGGGGGCCCGGCGACGTCCGGCTCCAGCGCCTGCAGGATCGGGCGGCGGATCAGAAAGCGCTCCGAGAAGACGTCCTTGCCCAGCGTGTCGCGATCCTGTTTGCCCTCCGCTTCGGCAAGCCTGATCTCGATCATCTGCGCCTGATAGTTCCACTCATAGACGGCGCTCGCCGTGTCGAGGCCCTCATAGCATTGCAGCCTGATGAGCCGGCGTCCGAGCGCAGCCGCCAGCACCTTGGCGATCTCGGTCTTGCCGACGCCGGCTTCGCCTTCCAGCAGCAGCGGGCGGCCCATTTTGAGGGCGAGGAACACAACTGTGGCAAGCGAGCGGTCGGCGACATAGGCGCCGCGCGCCAGCAGATCGACGGTTTCGTCGATGGAGGAGGGAATGCTCATGGGGGCAATGTAATAGTTCCCCTGCGCCGGGGAAAGGCGCGCGGTCATGACGAAACCGTCAGGCTTCGAGCAGCAGCGCGCTCATGCGGGCGAGGGCGGCGGTGTCTTTCCGGTCGATGAGATAGGGCGCCGCCGAGACGCCGACGCCGCTGTAAAAAAGGATGCGGGCTCGGGCCCGCGCTTCCGCCGCTTCGTGGCCCATGGCCTCGAACTGGGCTTCGATGAAGCGGACGATCTGACGGTCGGTCGCCTCGACGGCGGCCCGCACACGCTGTTCGGCGATGCCCCAGGCGCGCATGGCCGCATCGTAGCGCACGATGTCGTCGCGCCAGAAGCTGAGGCTCAGCAGTTGCAGGCGCTCTTTCGGCGTGTTCCGCGTCGCCGCCTCGTCGATGGCCTCGCCGGGGCGGCGCTCGGCCCAGTCGGCCGCCATGGCCTCGATCAGCGCATCGCGGCCCGCGAAATGCCAGTAGAAGCTCCCCTTGGTGACGCCCAGCGCCACGCACAGCCGGTCGACGCGCAGCGCCTCGGGCCCGTCCTCGACGAGTAACCGCATGGCCGCTTCTATCCAGTCGGTCCGGTTCAGGCGTTGGGAGTTTTTGGGCTCGGCTGTCATTTTCGACTCTCACCATACCATACGGTATGGTACTGTCCATTCGGGGAATGAGGAGGAAACATGCCGCGATTGAGGGAAGTCGGCAGGGACGACGCGCATCCATTTGCGCGGTCCATCTACAAGATGCTGTTCGGCGAGCGCGATCCGGTGAAGGAACCGGGAACGGACACAGGCACGCCCGGCAACTGGTGGACGGTCTTTGCGCTGGTGCCCGATGCCTTCGACCATGCGGTCGCGGGCTTCCAGTTTTATCGCAGCCCGAAGCGCAAGCTGTCGCCGAAGCTGCGCGAGCTGGGGCAGATACGGGCCGGCTGGGCGCGCGGCAGCCAGTTCGTCTTTTCGCAGCATTGCAAGGCCGCGCGCGGCGTCGGCTTCACCGAGGAGCAGGTGCAGGCGATCCCGCACTGGCAGGTTGCGACCTGCTACGACGAGCTCGAGCGCGCCGTGCTTGCCTATACGGATTGCCTGGTGCTCTCCGGCGGGCGGACGCCGGACGGCGTCTTCGACGTCCTGAAAAAGCATCTCTCCGACGAGGAAATTCTGGAGCTGACCTATGTGACGGCGCTCTACGATTTTCACGCGGTCATCTCGAAGGCGCTGCGTCTCGAATATGACGATGTCGACGAGCGCATCGTCGAGATCGCCGCGCCCGAAGGGTCCGGCGCGGACGTCATGCGCATGGTCGATCGGTAACAGGGAGGAATATCATGGCGTATCATCATCTGGCCTTCGCCGCGCGCGACATGAAGGCCGTCGACCGTTTCTACCGCGAGGTCATGGGTTTCGATCTGAAGAAGGTCGAGATCGGGCCGACGCCGGACGGCGGCTGGGCGAAACATTTCTTCTACGAGATCGAGCCAGACCGCTTCATCGCCTTCTGGGAACTGCATGGCGAGGCGTATGACAAGGTGACCGAGACAGGCATCTCGCGCGCCATGGGACTGCCGGACTGGGTCAACCACGTCTCGTTCTATTCGCCGACCGAGGAGCACCTGAACGAGCGCAAGGCTGTCTGGCTCAAGGGCGGTTACGACGTCTTCGAGATCGATCACAACTGGTGCCGCTCGATCTACACGCTCGATCCGAACAACACGCTGGTCGAATATTGCGTGACGACCGGCGTCTTCACCGAGGCCGACAGGGATCGCGCCATCGCCGCGCTGACCTCGGACGACCTGCCGCATTCGGCACCGCCGAAATCGATGCAGCACCACAAGGCATCGGACTACCGGACGGCGGCGGAGTAGGGCGTCACCCCGCCGCTTCGACCGCGCGCTTCGCCATCACCGTGATGAGATGCGCGCGATACTCGGCACTGCCATGCAGGTCGGAGAGCAGCCCGTCGGCGGGAACCTTGATCCCTGCGATCGCGTCGGGCGACCAGTTCTTCGTCAGCGCGTCTTCCATCGATTTCAGCCGGAAGACACCATTCTGGCCCGCGCCCGTCACCGCGACGCGTACGCCCCAGGGGCCCTTCGAAACGAAGACGCCGGCCATCGCGTAGCGCGACGCCGGGTTGCGGAATTTCTGATAGGCGGCCTTCTCCGGGTGCGGGAAGGTCACTTCCTTGATGATTTCGCCATCCGTCAGTGCCGTCTCGAACATGCCTTTGAAATACTCGTCGGCCTCGATCAGACGCTTGGTCGTGTGGATCTTCGCATCGAGCGCGAGACAGGCGGCAGGATAGTCGGCCGCCGGGTCGTTATTCGCGATCGAGCCGCCGAGGGTCCCCATGTGGCGCACCGCCGGATCGCCGATCCATTCGGCAAGCTGCGCCAGCGCCGGAATGTGCCTCTTCACATCGGCCGAGGTCGCGACGTCGTAATGCTTGGTGCCGGCGCCGATGGTGATGGCGTTGCCTTCTGTTTTGATGAAGGCGAGTTCCTTGAGGCCGCCGATGTCGATCACGTCGCTCGGCATGGCGAGGCGCTGCTTCAGCGTCGGGATCAGCGTCTGGCCGCCGGCGAGAAGTTTCGGATCGTCGGCTTGCGCGAGCAAGGCTTCGGCATCGGCGAGAGATTTCGCGCGGACATAATTGAACTGATACATGATGATTTCCTGTCGGCCTTCAGCGCATGTCCTGCGACGCGGCGAGGATCGCCTTCACGATATTATGGTAGCCGGTGCAGCGGCAGATATTGCCTTCGAGCTCCTCGCGCACCGTATGCTCGTCGAGATCGGGCTTGCGTTTGATAAGGTCGACGGCGGTCATGATCATGCCCGGCGTGCAGAAGCCGCATTGCAAGCCGTGATGCTCCCTGAAAGCCTTCTGCACCGGATGCAGCTCGCCATTCGCGGCCAACCCCTCGATGGTCACGACGTCGGCGCCTTCGGCCTGACCCGCGAGCATCGTGCAGGCTTTCACCGCGCGGCCGTTCACATGCACCACACAGGCGCCGCACTGGCTCGTGTCGCAGCCGACATGGGTTCCGGTCAGTCCCAGAGCGTCGCGCACATAGTTGACGAGCAGGGTGCGTGCCTCGATATCGGCACTGGCTGGCTTTCCGTTGACTGTCATGGTCACAACGGTCATGGGCAGGCCTCCATTGAAGTGTTTTGATGAGTCTCGACGCTCGCATGCGCGGCGTCAAGCGAGACCGAATGAAGATTGCAGCTCGGCGATCGAGGGTCAGCGTCCGAAGATCAGAAGCAGCACGACAACG
>CAISYL010000178.1 GCA_903889655.1 uncultured Alphaproteobacteria bacterium
CGGGCGCCGCGGGTGCGGGCTTGGCCGCGACAGGCTGAGGGGTCGGTGCCGGTGCGGGCGCAGGCGCCGCAGCAACCGGCGCGGGCGCGGGCTTTTCCGCGACGACGGGTTCCACGACCGGTTCCGGCGCGGGCGCGACAGGTTCCGCGACGACAGGCTCGGGAGCGGGGGCGGCCACGACGGGCGCCGCCGGCTTTTCGGCGACGGGCTCGGGCTGCGGCGCCGCGGCCGGCGCACCGCCCGGATTGATGGTCCGCTTCTTCTTCTTCTCGACCACGACCGATTTCGACCGGCCATGGGAGAAGTTCTGGCGCACATGGCCAGATTCAACCGTCCGGTTCAGGCTGAGCGTCTTGCCGCCCGAAGCTTTCAGTTTGCGTTCACTCGAATCCGCCGAGTCGTTCATGCGTGTCCTACATCCATCCTATGGAGGAGCGCGATCCTGTTCGGAAACCGCCCCCTCGTGAGGAGGCGCTTTACGGGATCACGATCCAACAGGGCGCATCTGGCGCCCATAGCTTTCCAGTCTGGCGAGGTCCGCCATGACTTTTTCTTCCATGCTTCCCTTGGTCAGGGCTGCATGTACCACATTTGCGCGACCCAATGCCAAACCCATTTCGGCCACGAAGAGGGGCCGCAGGATTGGCACTTCGGCCTTTCCGGCACCGGAATTGCGGGTCCTGAGCGCCGCTTCGAGCTTGCGGCTGCCATCTTCGGACCCGTCCCGTGCCTCGATCAGCAGGGCCACTTCGCCCTTGCCGATCGCCGTCAGAACCTTTTCGAAGCCGAGAACCAGGGCGCCCGCCTTGCGGGCCAGTCCCAGGGCACCGGCTGCCCGTTTCACCAGAAGCGCCTCGACATCGTCGGCAAGCCCTTCCGGCACCTCGACCTTTTCCCGCGCGGCCTTCGAAAAAAGGCCTTTGCGGATCGCCGTTTCCAGTGCCTCTCGGCGGGCGGAAACCCAGATGCCCCGTCCCGGCAGTCTTTCGCCGAGATCGGGAACCGGGGTGCCCTCCGGCCCGATCACGAAGCGGATAAGGCCATCTTTCGGCCCCACCTCGCCGGTCACGATGCAGCGGCGTTCTTCAGCCTTCCTGGCGTCCGCCTTCATCGTCACGATCAGGCCTGCGAGTCCTGCTCCATCTCGTCGGCCGGAACCGGATTGTCGACGTCATGATCGGCCGCGAGGCCGACCTCGTTCATATCTTCGTCGGTGATCCAGCCGGCCTTGACGCGGGCGCGCATGATGATCGCATTCGCGTCGTCGGCGCCGATGTCGAAGCCTTCCAGATAACCCTTCTGATGCTTCCTCTCGCCGTTCACCGTCTCGTTCCAGCCGATCAGATCGTCGGTGGCGCAGCCGGCGAGATCGTCGACCGTCTTCACATCGTTTTCGCCGAGCGCGACGAGCATACGCGGCGTCACACCCTCGATTTCGCCGACCGCATCCTCGACGCCCAGTTCCTTGCGTTTCTCGTCGAACTCGGCGTTCTGCCGGTCGATGTAATCGAGCGCGCGGCTCTGGATTTCCTGCGCGGTGTCTTCGTCGAAACCTTCGATCTCGGCGATTTCATCAAGCGGGACGTAGGCGACTTCCTCGATCGAGGAGAAGCCTTCGGAGGCGAGAAGCTGTGCGATGACCTCGTCGACGTCCAGCGCATCGGCGAAAGTCGCGCTGCGGCTGGCGAACTCGGCCTGACGGCGCTCGCTCTCCTCAGCCTCGGTCAGGATATCGATGTCCCAATGGGTGAGCTGCGAAGCAAGGCGGACATTTTGCCCGCGGCGACCGATCGCCAGGGATAATTGGTCATCCGGAACGACAACTTCAATACGCTTGGTGTCTTCATCGAGCACGACCTTGACGACTTCGGCCGGCGCCAGCGCGTTGACGATGAAGGTGGCGCTGTCGGGCGACCACTGGATGATGTCGATCTTCTCGCCCTGAAGCTCGTTGACGACGGCCTGCACGCGCGAACCCCTCATGCCGACGCAAGAGCCGACAGGATCGATCGAGTTGTCGTTCGAAAGCACCGCGATCTTGGCGCGGCTGCCCGGATCGCGCGCCACTTCCTTGATCTCGATGATGCCGTCGTAGATCTCCGGTACTTCCTGCGCGAAGAGCTTCGCCATGAACTGCGGATGGGTGCGCGACAGGAAAATCTGCGGACCGCGCTGCTCGCGGCGTACGTCGTAGATATAGGCGCGGATGCGGTCGCCGTTGCGGAAGGTCTCGCGCGGCAGCAGCTCGTCGCGGCGCACGATCGCTTCGCCACGGCCGAGATCGGTGATGACGTTGCCATATTCGACACGCTTGACGATGCCGTGGACGATCTCGCCTATGCGGTCCTTGTATTCGTCGTACTGGCGCTCGCGCTCGGCGTCGCGCACCTTCTGCACGATGACCTGCTTGGCAGTCTGGGCGGCGATACGGCCGAAATCGACGGGAGGCAGCTCATCCTCGATCAGGTCGCCAAGCTGGGCGGCCGGATTGCGGCGCTGCGCTTCCTTCAGGTCGATCTGCACGGCGTCGTTCTCGACGTCGTCGACGACTTCGAGGAGACGCACCAGGCGAATCTCGCCGGTCGTCGGATTGATGCGGGCGCGGATTTCGTTTTCCGCACCATAACGCGAGCGGGCGGCTTTCTGGATCGCTTCGGCCATCGCTTCGATGACGACTTCGCGCTCGATCGATTTCTCGCGCGCGACCGCATCCGCGATCTGCAACAGTTCCAGCCGGTTGGCGCTAACAGCCATTGTCTATTCTCCGTCGGATGGGGCCGGTTCGTCCCGGTCCCTTCGCTTCAAGCTTTCCCTGATGAGGTCGTCGCTCATGATGAGCTTCGCCTCGCTCAACTGGCGGAACGGCAGACCGATGATCTGCTTTTCCGCGAATCCTTCAACTTCGTGCTCGATCAGCAC
>CAISYL010000179.1 GCA_903889655.1 uncultured Alphaproteobacteria bacterium
CGCATGCACGCGGCGGCGAAGACGAACGGACTTCGGCTTCTCGTCGGTACGAGGCTCGTGACGCAGGACGGATTTGAGGTCATCGCCTATCCCGAAGACCGCGATGCCTATGCACGGCTGTCAAAGCTCCTTACCATGGGTAACAGGCGTGCGAAGAAGGGCGAATGTCATCTGACCTTGGCCGACATTCTTGCAGCCGGCGACGGGCATTGCTTCATCGCCATGCCACCTCCCAATCTGACGCTGAATTTCGGCGACGCGCTTCGAACGCTTGCCAGGACATTCCCACGGTCGGTCTGGCTTGGCGTGGCGCCGCGATATGACGGCAACGACACGCGGCGTTTCACGGCGCTCGAGCGTCTTGCCCGCGATGTTAATGCGAAGCTGCTGGTGACGAACGATGTGCTCTATCACGCGCCGGAGCGCCGTCCCTTGCAGGATGTGCTCACCTGTATCCGCGAACACTGCACACTGGAAACGGCGGGCTTCCGTCTCGAAGCCAACGCCGAACGTCATCTGAAATCCGATGCGGAGATGTCGCGGCTTTTTCCGCACGCGCCGGAAGCCCTCGACGAGGGACTCAAGATCATGGAGCGTTGCCGTTTTTCGCTCGACGAACTCAAATATGAATATCCGGCCGACAACTTTTCCGAGAACGAAACACCGCAGCAATTGCTCGTCCGCCTGACAAGGGAAGGATTGCAATGGCGCTATCCGGCCGGCGCGCCTGAAAAAGTTGCGGCGTCGGTTGAATATGAACTCGCGCTTATCGAGGAAATGAATTACGCGCCATATTTCCTCACCGTGCATGACATCGTTCGCCATGCACGGAGCAAGGAGATTCTTTGCCAGGGACGCGGTTCGGCGGCGAATTCCACCGTCTGCTTTTGCCTCGGCATCACTTCGGTCGATCCGACCGAGATCGATCTTCTTTTCGAGCGCTTCGTGTCGAAGGATCGCAACGAGCCGCCGGATATCGATGTCGATTTCGAGCACGAGCGGCGCGAAGAGGTGATCCAATACATCTATAAGAAATATGGACGGGACCGCGCCGGCATCGCCGCGACCGTCATATCCTATCGTTCGCGCAGCGCCATTCGCGATGTCGGCAAGGTCTTCGGCCTTTCCGAAGACGTCGTCAATGCGCTGGCCCGTTCGACATGGGGCTGGTCCAATCACGGCGTCTCGGAAGACGATGCGCGGAAGACGGGGCTGGATCCGACGGATCGACGCCTTGAAATGGCGTTGGCGCTCGCCGCCGAACTCATCGGTTTCCCGCGTCATCTTTCGCAACATGTCGGTGGTTTCGTCATCACCAAGGGGCCGCTCGAGGAAGTCGTACCGATCGGCAATGCGGCCATGGAAGAACGTACTTTCGTCGAATGGGATAAGGACGATCTCGACGCGTTGGGCATTCTGAAAATCGACGTGCTGGCCCTCGGCATGCTGTCTTGCATTCGGGGTGCCTTCGCCATGCTGGACAAGCATTACGGCATCAAGATGGGCCTTGCCGACATTCCGCAAAACGATCCGGCTGTCTACGACATGCTCTGCAAGGCCGATAGCGTCGGCGTCTTCCAGGTCGAGAGCCGAGCACAGATGTCGATGTTGCCGCGTCTGAAGCCGCGCAACTTCTACGATCTCGTCGTCGAGGTGGCGATCGTGCGGCCGGGTCCCATTCAGGGAGGGATGGTACATCCCTATTTGAAGAGGCGCGATTTGCCGCCTGAGGAAATCACTTACCCGTCTCCTGAGCTCGAAGAAGTGCTCCACAAAACTTTGGGCATTCCGCTCTTTCAGGAGCAGGCGATGAAGATGGCGATCGTCGCGGCGGGCTTCACGCCCGGTGAAGCGGATCAGTTGCGTCGCGCCATGGCGGCTTTCCGCCGCGTCGGCACGATCGGCAAGTATCGCGAGAAATTCATCGAGGGCATGGTCGGACGCAATTATGAGCGCGAGTTTGCCGAGCGTTGCTTCAGACAGATCGAGGGCTTCGCCGATTACGGTTTCCCGGAGAGCCACGCGGCGAGTTTCGCGTTGCTCGTCTATGTTTCCGCCTGGATCAAATGCCATTACCCGGATGTCTTCTGTGCGGCGATCCTCAACGCGCAACCCATGGGGTTCTATGCGCCGGCGCAACTTGTTCGCGATGCGCGCGAGCATGGCGTCGAGATGCGTGCCGTCGACGTGAATTCCAGCGATTGGGATTGCACGCTCGAAGCGGTACCGGGGAAATCGCGTTGTGCGGTCCGGCTCGGCATGCGGCAGGTAAAAGGCGTGCAGGGCGACACCGGCGAGAAGATCATGAAGGAACGTGGGCAGGGCTTCGATTCCGTGCGGCACCTCTGGCTTAGAACCGGACTCGCGCCGCGTATCATTGAACGTCTCGCCGATGCAGATGCCTTCCGCTCGCTGGGCCTCGACCGGCGGGCGGCTCTCTGGGCCGTACGTGGACTTGGCGGCTATGGCGATGGTCAGAGCGGCGCGAAGCCTGCTGCCTTGCCGCTTTTCGCCGCACTTGAGGAGGGCGGCTTCCAGCGCGAGGAGGAAATGGCGCTACCGACCATGCCGCTTGGAGAACATGTGGTGCTCGATTACGCGACGTTGCGTCTTTCGTTGAAGGCGCATCCGCTTGCCTTTCTGCGCAACCGGCTGAGTGCCCGCGGCGTCGTTACGCATTCAAGACTTCAGAATATCGACGACAATGCGCGCGTACGGCTCGCCGGTCTTGTTCTGGTGCGTCAGCGTCCGGGAACCGCGAGCGGTGTCATTTTCGCGACGCTGGAAGATGAGACCGGTATCGCCAATATCATTATCTGGCCCCGAACTTATGAACGCTTCCGGCGCATCGTTCTCACCTCTCGATTGCTTGCCGTGAAAGGACGCGTGCAGAAGGAAGGCATCGTCATTCACGTGATCGCCGACGAACTCGAGGATCTGACGCATGAACTCTCGAGCATTTCGTCGCTGGGGGAGATTGGCGACGCAAATCTTTCCTGCAGCGATCATGTGCGTGGCAACTCTCCCGACCCGCGCGAAAAGAAGCTGGCTCTGGCTGAGGAACAGCAATTGAGGGCGGCGCGCTTCCTGCCAAAAAGCCGGGATTTTCACTGATGAGGTAAACTGCCCATCGAGGCAGGGCGGAACCATGCCATAAGTGGATCGGACGAGCCGCCCGGAGAGAGCGATAGCAAGGGCAGCCAGATCGAGCGGAACATCTTCGCCGATGGATCGTCAGCGACGAGCGGCGATGACCCGACGCGACCCGAGAAGCTGCGCGACGCTGCCTGCGAGCTCCGTCACCATGAAGATCGCCAGAACGGGCGTCGCACCGCCATTGATTGCGTGAAGGATGAGAGCGGCGACCATGACGCGGCCGAGGCCGTCGATACGGGCAAGGGTCTCACTCGGTTCCCGTACCCGCGCAAGCGCCCATATGACGCCGAGCACGCCCATGATGTGGACGAACATCATCTGCAATGGCCCGAAAGCGCCGGGTGGCGTGAAGAAGCCGAGCTGCGCATCGATGCGGTAAATGAAAGCTAACAAAAATTCCGCGACGAAGGGCAGGGCGAAAGGAAGCGTCACCGCGAGATCGAACCACGCAACGCCCTGAATGACACGGCGGCGGCTCGATCCCACCGCGGGAATATTGTCCATCAGCGGGAGAGTTCCCGCATGGCCTTGTCGAGGCCTTCCAGCGTCAGCGGATACATGCGATCGCCGATGATCTGCTTGATGATCTGGAGCGACGGCGTGTATTCCCAATGCTTCTCCGCGACCGGATTGAGCCAGACGCAGCTCTCATAGATTTGCGCCACACGTTCAAGCCAGAGCCCGCCGGGCTCTTCGTTCCAGTGCTCGACCGAGCCGCCCGCATAGGTGATCTCATAGGGGCTCATGGTCGCATCGCCGACGAAGATGACCTTGTAGTCGGCCGGGAACTTGTGAAGCACGTCCCAGGTCTGCATCTTCTCGTTATGGCGTCGGCGATTGTCCTTCCACAGGCCCTCATAGAGGCAATTGTGGAAATAGAAATATTCCATGTTCTTGAATTCGGTGCGCGCCGCCGAAAAAAGCTCCTCGCAGAGCTTGATATGGCTGTCCATCGAGCCGCCGATGTCGAAGAAGACGAGCAGATTGATCTTGTTGCGCCGCTCCGGAACCATCTTGATGTCGAGATAGCCGTGATGCGCGGTCGACTTGATCGTGTCGTCGAGATCGAGCTCCGTCGGTGCGCCTTCGCGGGCGAATTTGCGCAGGCGGCGAAGCGCGACCTTGATGTTGCGCGTGCCGAGTTCGACGGAGTCGTCGAGGTTCTTGTATTCGCGCTTGTCCCAGACCTTCACGGCCTTTCCGTGGCGGCCTTCCTTCTGGCCGATGCGGACGCCTTCGGGATTGTAGCCATAGGCGCCGAAAGGCGAGGTGCCGCCCGTGCCGATCCACTTGTTGCCGCCTTCGTGGCGCTTCTTCTGCTCTTCGAGGCGCTTCTGCAGCGTCTCCATGATCTTTTCCCAGCCGCCCAGCGCCTCGATTTGCGCCTTTTCCTCTTCGTTCAGGAATTTCTCGGTGAGCTTGCGCAACCACTCCTCGGGAATTTCGGCCGTCTGACCCTCATTGATCAGATCGAGGCCCTTGAAGACATGGCCGAAGACCTGGTCGAACTTGTCCAGATTGCGCTCGTCCTTCACCAGCGCGGCGCGGGAGAGGTAATAGAAGTCCTCCACCCTGCGCTCGATGATGTCGGAATCCATCGCCTCGAGCAGCATGAGGTATTCGCGGAGCGAAACGGGGACGTTCGCTTTCTTAAGCTCATGGAAGAAGTGGACGAACATAGGCGTTCTCCAGATACGTTCGGAGCAATCCGATTCATTGACGTCGTCATCCCCGGGCTTGACCCCGGGATGACGGGAATAGTTGGGCTGTCAGTTCCGCTCGCGACGCGCGAGGAACGCCAGACGCTCGAAAAGATGCACATCCTGTTCGTTCTTCAGCAGAGCGCCGTGAAGCGGCGGGATGAGCTTCGATGGATCCTTCTCGCGCAACGTCTCGGGCGAAATATCCTCTGACAGCAAAAGCTTCAGCCAGTCGATGAGTTCCGAGGTGGAAGGCTTCTTCTTGAGACCCGGCACTTCGCGAATCTCGTAGAAGATATTGAGCGCTTCCTGGACGAGCTTGCCCTTGAGGCCCGGGAAATGGACGTCGATGATCGCGCGCATCGTGTCCTCGTCGGGAAACTTGATGTAGTGGAAGAAGCAGCGGCGCAGGAAGGCGTCCGGCAGCTCCTTCTCGTTGTTGGACGTGATGATGACGATGGGGCGGACGCGCGCCTTGATGGTCTCATTCGTCTCATAGACATAGAATTCCATTCGGTCGAGCTCCTGCAGGAGATCGTTCGGAAATTCGATGTCGGCCTTGTCGATCTCGTCGATGAGGAGGACGGGGCGCTTGTCGCGTTCGAAGGATTCCCAGAGTTTGCCCTTCGAAATGTAGTTCCGGATGTCCTTCACGCGCTCGTCGCCGAGCTGGCTGTCGCGCAGGCGGGTCACGGCATCATATTCGTAAAGGCCCTGATGGGCCTTGGTCGTCGATTTGATGTTCCAGGTGATGAGTTCGGCGTCGAGCGCCTTGGCGACTTCCTCGGCCAGCACCGTCTTGCCCGTGCCCGGCTCGCCCTTGATGAGGAGGGGACGCTGCAGCGTGATGGAGGCATTGACGGCGACCCGCAGATCCTCGGTCGCGACGTAATTCTTGGTACCTTCGAACTTCATGGAAACCGGCTTCCTCTCCCCGGGGGTGCGTCGCCGCCTCCCCAATATGGCAATGGCATAACGGGTCCGAAACTAGGGCCTCGCTCCCGGCCGTTCAAGAAAAAGGCCGTCCGGCGCCCCTTCAGTGTTGAGCAATGACCCGGCAGGAATTGCCGGGGAGGGGCGAAAACTACCGCTCGAACAGCCGTTTCAATATATTCAACTATTTGATTTTGTTAGGTATTTCTGATGGCCCGCTCCTTGCTCCTGAGGTGCCAACGATCCCTTTGAGAATCCGGCAGGAGATAAGGCAATGAGTTTCTTCGGAGCGATGAGCACCGCGGTCACGGGCATCAAGGCGCAGTCCAGCGCGCTCAGCTACATCTCGGACAATATTGCCAATAGCCAGACGACCGGCTTCAAGCGGACCGAGGCGAGTTTTCTCGACATCGTGACGGTCGCGAACTCGACCAATCAGCAGCCCGGCGCGGTGCTGGCGCAGCCGAAATATACCAACAGCGTGCAGGGGACCGTAACCTCCAGCTCGATCACCACCAACATGGCGATCAATGGCGACGGCTACTTCATCGTTTCCAAGGCGGTCGGCACGGCCGATAACAGCCCCGTCTTCCAGAATGTCGACTATTACACCCGTGCCGGCGATTTCACGCCGGACAAGAACGGATATCTGAAGAACAGCAGCGGTTATTACCTGCAAGGTACGCCGATCGATCCGACCACCGGCAATCCGGCAGGGGATGCGACCGGCGTCATTCAGGTCAACCAGTCGTTCCTCGCCGCAAAGGCATCGACGACCATCAATTATCAGGCGAACCTGCCGCTCTATCCCAAGACTCCCAATTCGGACACCACGGTCGCCGGCAGCGAACTCCTTCAGACGGCGGCCGAAAAGGCCTCGTCGACGCCGCCCTTCCACAACGATCCGACCAACCTCACCGGCACCCCGGCAGGCGACGGCGTCATCCAGGGGCAGGACGAAGCGACGTTCCTCGATCGCTCCGTGACCGGCGGTTCGGTGACGACCTATGACGCGTCGGGCAACGCGGTCTCCGTGCAGCTTCGCTGGGTCAAGGTCGACAATGCCAATGGCGACGGCAGCGGCACCTCACCAGGCACGCAAAGCTGGCAGCTCTTTTACAAGTCCGATGATACCGCCACGGGGACGTCCGCCAAGTGGACGAATGCCGGCCAGACCTACACCTTCGACTCTGCCGGCAATGCGACGCCGCCCATTTCATCGACGACGCTCAGCAATCTGACGGTGAATGGCGACAATCTCGGCAACATCACGCTCTACAATGGCAATGGTGGCGTGACGCAGTATGCCGACACAAGCGGTACGGTGACCGTCAACAAGATCGACCAGGACGGCTACGCCGCCGGCGAACTCGTGGGTCTCTCCATCACGGATCAGGGCCGTATCGCAGGCACCTATTCGAATGGCAAGACGCTCGACCTCTACCAGGTGACGCTCGCGAAGTTCAACAACCCGGATGGTCTGCAGAAGATCGATGGCGCCGCCTTCGCGGCGACGAACGAGTCCGGTCAGGCGATCAAGGGGGCGAGCGGCGACATCGTCGGCTCGGCGCTTGAGGAGTCGAACGTCGATCTGTCGGACGAGTTCTCCAAGTTGATCATCGCGCAGCAGGCGTACACCGCCAATACGCGCGTCATTACGGCGGCGGACTCGCTGATGCAGGAAACGCTGAACATGAAGCGGTAATTTCCGCATCGTGTAACGGTAGCTAGGAATTTTCTTCCATGAGCCTCAGTTCGGCGATCAGTACGGCCCTCACAGGGCTCAACGCGAGTCAGGCGGGGCTCGACCTTGTCTCGCGCAATATCGCGAATGCGAACACGCCGGGCTATACGGCGAAGGTTCAGCAGGTTACCAACCAGCTTGCCGGAAATCAGGGCATCGGTGTTGCCCAACTCGCCGAAACGCGGACTGTCGACAAATTTGTGCTCCAGCAATTGCGCACAGAGTCGGCCTCGACCTCATTTCTGAACGTCTACAACACCTATCTGGGGCAACTCGACAGCTCCTTCGGTGCGCCTGACAGCAACAGCTCGGTCGCCGGCGCGGTTACGGATTTCGAAACGCAGTTGCAGGCAGTCGCGACGACGCCTGACGACGATGCGGCGCGCCAGACTCTGCTCAACAGCGCGAGCACGCTTGCCTCGAAACTCAACAGCTCCTCGACGCAGATCCAGAATTTGCGCAAACAGGCCGAACAGAGCATCGCCGACGGTGTCTCGCAGGCCAATGGCCTGCTGCAGTCGATCGCGAAGCTGAACACGCAGATCGCGCAGAACCAGGCGGGAGGCCGCTCGACAGGCGATCTCCAGGATCAGCGCGACACGGCGATCAATCAGCTTTCGGACCTGATGGGGGTCAAGACCGTCGACCGCGAGGACGGTACGGTTGCGGTCTTCACGACCGGCGGCCAATTGCTGGTCGACAGCGAGGCCGCGCAGCTTTCGTTCGACCAGCATGCCAATCTCGATGCGACCTCGTCCTATTCCGCCGACCCGACCAAGCGGAGCGTAGGCACGATCACGCTCAATCAGGGCACGACGTCCGTCGATCTGATCGCTTCGGGCGCCATCAAGTCGGGTTCGATCGCCGCTTACGTCAACATGCGCGATCAGGTCCTGCCTCAGGCGCAGGGCCAGCTCGACGAACTGGCGAGCCAGCTCGCGCTATCCCTGTCGTCCGACAAGATCGCCGGCACGCCTGCGGCCGCAGGCTCCGGCACGGGCACCGGCTACACGCTCGACATGAGCCCCTTTGTGTCGGGTAACACCACCGGCGCAACCGGCACCCAGGTCAGTTTCAGCTACACCGACGGCACCGGCACCCACAATATCTCCATGGTGCCGGTGGGAGATCCGTCGCTTTTGCCGCTGTCGAACAGCGCAACGACTGATCCTAACGACACGGTGATCGGCGTCTATATCGACCCGAATGCGAGCGCGGCCACCCAGATGGCAAGCGTCACGTCCGCGTTGCAGGCAGCGCTGCCGTCCACGCTCGTGGTATCGAACCCGAGCGGCAATACGTTGAGCATCCTCGACGACGGCACCTCCTCCGCTTCGGTCAATTCCGCGTCGACGACAGTCGTCGAAAATGCCGGGACGTTAAAGGATGGGCTTGGTAGCGGTCTTTCGCTTTTCGTCGACGGCAATGGACAGCAGACCTACACGGGTGCGGTCGGAATACCGTCGCAGATCACCGGCTTTGCCGGTCGCATCCAGGTCAACGCGGCCGTGGCGAACGACACAACCTCGCTTGTCGTCTATCGGACAGGCACGGATATCGGCGACGATACGCGCCCCAATGATCTTCTGAACCGCCTCACGGACAGCAGCCGCCTTTATTCGGCAAGCACCGGTATTGGCAGCACCACGACACCCTATAGCGGCTCCATCGATTCTTTCGCACGACGCGTAGTCACGTATCAGTCGTCGCAAGCTTCGACCGCCAGCACGAATTACACGGCACAAAAATCGGTTTCGGACTCGCTCCAGTCGAAATTTGATAGCGAGACTGGCGTTAGCGTCGATAGCGAAATGTCGAATTTGATCGTGTTGCAGAATGCATATGCCGCCAACGCCCGTGTCATTACGACTATAAACGAGCTCTTCCAGACGCTCCTGAGCATCGGACGCTAATCATGCAGATATCCTCTCTGTCCCAGTCGACGGCGATGAAGAACAGCATCGCCAACATTCAGTCGCAGCTCGCCGATCTGCAACGCCAGCTGACGTCGGGACAGAAAGCGGACTCCTTTTCGACGCTCGGTTCGGCGACGAGCCTCGTCCTCTCGCTCAATAACCAGGTCAGTCAGTCCAACAGCTACATCAACACGATCGACACGACGCAGCTTCGCATCCAGACGAGCGCGAATGCCCTGTCGAGCATCAATACGATGGTGTCGAAGATGCAGACCGGCGGTCTGACATCGACTTTCGACCTGAGCAACGGTACGGGAACCCAGACGAGTTTCCAGACGACGGCCGGCGCCTATCTCGACCAGATCGTGAGCCTTCTCAATGAAAGCGTCGCCGACCGCAATCTTTTCGGCGGCAAGGATACGCAGACGACGCCTGTTGTCTCGACAGATATGATGCTCAACGGCGATACGGCGCATGTGGGTCTCAAGACCGTGATCGACCAGCGCAATCAGGCCGATCTCGGCGCCGATGGCATGGGCCGGCTTTCGACGTCGACGCCGGCCAGCGACACGGTGGCGCTTACGGAAGATGCGGGTGTCTTCGGTTTCAAGCTTTCGAATGTCAGTTCGAACCTGACCGGCGCGACTGTGACCGGACCGACAGGCTCTCCGGCTTCGCTGAGCGTTCAGTTCGGCTCGACCCTGCCGAGCGACGGAGACACGATCTCGATCGACATGAACCTGCCGGACGGCACCAAGACAACCGTGAAGCTGGCGGCGACGACCAAAAGCCCCGCCGGAGCGGGACAATTCACGATCGGCGCGGATGCGGCGACGACCGCGGCGAATTTCCAGTCGGCCCTCAGTAGCTCGATCAAGACCGAGGCGGGCTCGACCCTGAAGGCCGCCTCCACCGTTCAGGCGGGCAACGACTTCTTCGGCAATCCGCCGCAACGCGTGAGCGGGACCAATCCCTACGCCGCGACCTCGCTGCAGAACGGGACGACGGCGGACACCGTCTTCTGGTATCAGGGCGACACCAGCGGAACTGCCGGCGACAATTTCATCGCGACGATTGGCGACGGGCAGCAAGTCGCCTATGGTGCCCGCGCGGACCAGAGTGCCATCATGACCGCAGTCAAGAACGCGGCCCTTCTTACGGCCACGCAGTACGACAGCACGGATACCAACGCGGCCGCTTCCTATGCAGCTCTGACACAGAGAACCTCGACAGCGCTCAATTATCAGAACACACAATCGCTGCAGGGCATCGTCACCAAGCTCGGCCTGCAGTCGGCGAATCTCGACGCGGCCAAGACCAATCTGCAGACGCAGATATCCACGAGCCAGGGGCTGCTCGGCGACAACCTGCAATCCGACGACTATGACGTGTCGACAAAGATCACGACATTGATGACGCAGCTCCAGGCGAGCTATCAGGTGACTTCGTCGCTTTCCAAGCTCTCGCTCGTCAGCTACATGCCCTGAGCGATCCGCCGCGGTTGAAACGACAAAGGGCCCGGTTTTCCGGGCCCTTTTTGTATCGAAGAAGTCGCTGCGGGTTCAGCCGCCGGTCGCCATCGCCAGCGGCTTTTGAAGCAGGCCTGCGGCGATCTGCCGATTGATGTTGATGAGCGCATCGAGAAGTCGCGCTTCCGGTTTCACCTGGATCTCGAGTGTCCGGTTGAAAATGAAGATGGCGAGGTTCGCGATATTCTGCTTGATCTCGCGGGGCAGGGGATGATCCAGCTCCGCGGCGGAGGTCGCATAGACGGTCCAGATTTTCCGGTTGTAGAGCAGCGCTTCGGCCAGCTCCTTGCGGTCGCCGTCTTCCCAGTTGTCGCGCAAGCGTTGGAAGCGGCTGGCCGCCTTCAGGAGGATCGACGCATCGAATTCCCGCGGGTCGGCGACAACCATTTTCGCCGTTTGGTTATAGGCGTCATGAGGTCTTTGCATTCTTGAGGAGTGTCCCCTCGTACTCGATGAGCTTTTTGGCTTCCTTCAAGCCTTTATACATTTCACCCGTTAAAATTTTACTGTTAACAGCCTCTATATAGGGAGCGGTGCTGGGCGCTGCACGCAGCACTTCGTCGATGAGCTGGAAATAAAGTGCATGATGTTGGCTCGGATCTGGAGCGAGATACATCATCTGGAGGACCAGATAGATTTTCTTGCAGGGCGTATCCGCGTCGTCCAGTCGCAGGATGTCTTTTTCCCGCAGGATTGGGGCGTCGCCTTCGATGAAGAGCCGGGTGCGCTGGTCGTCGTTCGTGATGACGCTGTCGCCGAGGATGAAACGCTCCCCCGGCTTGAGCTCGACTTTGAGGGCCATGGCAATTCCCTTGAGCGCTGAGATATAGAATCACTGAGCCTACCTTAACCGCCGCTCGCGATGGCTCAAAAGGAAACGGCGGGAACTTTCGTCCCCGCCGTCCGTGCCTGGTCGAGAGTAGGCCGTATCAGAAGAGCTTCGTGATGCTCTGGTTGGCCTGGTTCGAGATCGACAGAGCCGTTGTCGCGAGCGACTGGCGGGTCTGAAGAGCGAGCAGGTTCGCGGCTTCTTCGTTCGAGTCCGCGAGGGTCAGGTTCGACGCGCCCGTCTGCAGGGTGCTGATCAGGCTCTTAGTGAACGACTGGCGGTTCTGGACGACCGACAGGTTGTTACCGAAGGCGGTCGACTGGGCGCGCAGCGTGGTCGTTGCCGAGTCGAGCTTGCTGATCGTCGCGTTGATCTTGTCCTTGGAGGTCCAGTCGCTGACCGAAGTCAGGCCGAGACCGCCCGAGGAAACGTCCTTGCCCGTGACGTCGAGCTTGCTGGTGCCCTTCTCGTTGAACACGACGGAGAGGGTCGTGCCGCTCTGGAGAAGATTGACGCCGTTGAAGCTCGAGTCGCTGGCCTGCTGGTCGATCTGGCTGAGCAGGGCATTGTACTGGTCGATGTAGGTCTGACGATCGCCGATGCCGTCCGTCGAGGACAGCGTCGTGCCGGCAAGCGCCTGGCCCGAACCGGTGGCGGTGCCGCCAACGGTGACGTTCTCGCCCGAAGCAACCGTCAACTTGATCGCCGTGCCGCTCTTCGACACCGCGATGCCGGAGATGCCGGCGGCCGAGATCGCCGCCTTCAGGACACCAGCACTCGTGATGTTCTGGTTGAGCGTGATGCTGGTCGTGGCGTGGTCGCCGACTTTGATCGTGAGGGTCTTGGAAGCACCCGTCGCCGAGTAGTCCTTCGCCGTGACGTCGAGCGAAAGGTTGGCGGAGTGATAGTCGGCCTGCAGCGCCTGGTTGGCCGTCGATTTGGCCTGGGAGACGAGCTTCGAGATCGCGTCGATGCCCGTGCTCGCTGCGTTGATCGTCTGGACCGCGAGGCCCATGCTGTCTTGCAGCGTGCCAAGGTCAGAGGCGCGGTTGTTCAGGCCGGCAGCGGTGAAGTAGGAGTTCGGATTGTCGACGGCGCTGTTGACCTTGTTACCAGTCGCGAGACGGTTGTTGGTCGTGGCCATCATGTCGGCCGTGCTCTGCAGGGTCAGAAGGTTCTGACGCACGCCAGACGAAAGCGTAATTCCACTCATAGTGTCTTTCCTTTCCTAGGAACGAATGTCGTGGGCTCATCCTGAGCTCGCGAGGACTATGCAGCGGAGGTTCTTAAGAGCGGGTAAAATGCGTCAAAAAAAATCTTCTGATTTTCTTAAATATAAAACGGGGCCCCGATGAGGGCCCCGTTGGTTCGTTTCCGGATAGCGCGCTGTCGGCCGATCAGAAGAGCTTCAGGATGCTCTGCTGCGCCTGGCTGGCGATCGAGAGGGCCTGTACGCCGAGCTGCTGGCGCGTCTGAAGGGCGAGCAGGTTGGCGCCTTCTTCGTTCGTATCGGCCGTCACGAGGTTGGCGGCGCCGGTCTGCAGCGTGGTGACCAGGTTCTTGGTGAAGTCCTGGCGAGACTGCACGATGGAGAGGCTCGAAGCGAACGACGTTGCGAGAGTGCGAAGCTTGTTCGTTGCGGAGTCATCGAGATTCTGGATCGTCTTGATGCTGTCGTCGCTGTTGAAGTCGTCGTATTTGAGCGCGGAGAG
>CAISYL010000180.1 GCA_903889655.1 uncultured Alphaproteobacteria bacterium
CGACCATCGTGCAGCAGGGCTTTTCGGACCTCTCCGCGCAGGTCCAGGAAAACCTGAACGGCATCCGCACCATCCAGACCCACGCGCAGGAAGACCGCGAGACGAAGCGCTTCGAGGAAACGTCGAGCAGCTATGCGCGCGAATTCTACCGGCTGATGTTCTACAATTCCGCCCTCAACGCCTGGATGCTGGTCATCACCGGTTTCACGACGCTGCTCATCGTCGGCTTCGGCGGCGAGCAGGTGCTCAAGGGCGAGATCAGCGTCGGCACATTCACCGCCTTCATCTTCTATCTCGGCATGATGCTCTCGCCGGTGAAGGAAGGCGGCGTGATGGTCACGCTCTTTCAGCGCGGCGGATCGGCGGCGGCGCGCATTTTCGAAATCCTCGACACCGAACCTGAAATCCGCGATGCGCCGGAAGCCGTTCCGCTCGACCGCATCGGCGGCCGGATCGAAATCCGCGACCTTTCCTATCATCACCCGGCGCGCTCCGGGCAGACCGGCATCGGCTGGCCGGCGCTCAACGGCGTGACGCTCGACATCGCGCCCGGCGAGACGATTGCCGTGCTCGGCCGCGTCGGCTCCGGCAAATCAACGCTGCTTCGCCTCATCGTGCGCCTGCTCGATCCGCCGCCCGGCACGATCTATCTCGACGGCCGCGACATCCGCCTGCTGCCGCTGTCGCAAGTGCGCTCGCAGGTTGCGCTGGTGCCGCAGGATCCATTCCTCTTCGCCGCCCGGCTCGGCCATAACATCGCTTATGACAATCCCGAGCGCAGCGTCGAGGAAGTCTGGCATGCAGCGCAATCCGCCGATCTCGAGACGACGATCCGCCGCTTCCCGAACAGTCTCGACACGCTGGTCGGCGAACGCGGCGTCACGCTGTCGGGTGGCCAGAAGCAACGCGCCAGCCTCGCCCGGGGCCTGATCCGCGAGACGCCCGTTCTGCTGCTCGACGACTGCTTTTCCTCCGTCGATACCGAGACCGAGGAGTTCATCCTTTCGCGGCTGAAGACGCTGCGCGCCGGCCGCACCACGCTAATGGTTTCGCACCGCGTCTCGACCGCGCGGCACGCCGACCGCATCGTCGTGCTCGACGAAGGCCGCGTCGCCGAGATCGGCACGCATCGCGAGCTGCTGGCGAAGAACGGCCTTTATGCCAATCTCGAACGCGTGCAGGGCCGCCGCGAAGCGCTGGCGCAAGATCTGGAAGCGCAAGGCGCGATCCCGGAAGGAAGCGCGCCATGAACGCCCAATCTCCCCTGCCTCCGCAGTCCCCATCGAAGCCGCAACGCGATTACTCGATCTTCGAGGACGACATCGACACACGCCGCTTCGACATGCGCCTGATCTGGCGCCTGACGCACTGGATCGGCCCCTATCGCCGCCAGTTCGCGCTCGCCATTCTCCTCGTGATCATGGCGGCGAGCTTCGCCGTGCTGGCGCCCGTGGTGGTGAGCCGCGTCGTCGTCGACGGCATCCTGCTCCCCGCCGCCTCGGGCCATGCGCCCGACTTCTGGCAGAAGGCGCTGACCGGCTGGCTGTCGGCGCGAAGCGGCCTCGAACCGCTGATCGTCGCCTGCGGCCTCTACGCGCTCTGGACGACGCTCTGGGCGCTCTTCGGCCACGGCTTTCGCATCACGCTGGCGAAAGCGGTGCTCAACGGCTTGCGCGACCTGCGTCGCGACGTCTTCGCGCATCTGGAACGCCTGCCGTCGAGCTTCTACGACCGCGTCGCCGTTGGCCGCGTCATGACGCGTCTTACCAACGACATCGAAACGCTGCTGGAATTGCTGGCCGGCTTCGGCGTGCTGATGGGCGAATTCGTGCCCTTCTTCGTCGCCGTCACGATCATGCTCGCCCTCGATATCCGGCTGACCTTCGAGCTTCTCGCGCTGCTGCCGCTCGCCGCCCTGTCCACATGGCTCTTCCGCCTCGCCTCGCGCAACGTCTACCGCAACATCCGCTCGACCATGTCGCGCTTGAACGAGAACCTGCAGGAAAACCTCTCCGGCATCGAGGTCGTGCAGCTCTATGGCCGCGAGAAGATCAACTATGACAGCTACACGGCCATCAACCACGAGAACCGCGAAGGCGAGAACCGCGCCGTGAAGCTCGAAAGCTATTACGGCGCCTCGATGGACAGCATGTCCTTCCTTGCCATGGCCACCATCGTCTGGTTCGGCGGGCATCACGTTCTCGGCGGCACGGCGAGCCTCGGCAGCGTCATCCTCTTCGCGCAATTCGCCGACATGCTCTTCCGCCCCATCGTCGCGATGGGCGAGCAGTGGAACGTCGTCTTCCGCGCCATGGCGAGCTGCGAGCGCATCTTCCAGGCGCTCGACTGGGACGAGGCGCTGAAAGAGCCGGAACATCCGGTGCCGCTGCCCGCCGATCTCAAGGGTCGCGTCGAATTTCGCCACCTGACCTTCGGCTATCGCGCCGACACGACGATCCTCAAAGATGTGAGCTTCACCATCGCGCCGGGCGAGCGGATCGCCATCGTCGGGCCGACGGGCTCGGGCAAGACGAGCCTGATCCGGCTTCTCTGCCGCTTCTATGATGTGCCGAAAGGATCGATCTTTTTCGACGGCATCGACATCATGGATGTGAAGCCATCGGACATTCGCCAGCGCATCGGCGTGGTGCTGCAGGACTTCCACATCTTTTCCGGCAGCGTCTACGACAATATCGCGTTGGGAAATCCCGCCATCACGCGCGAGGCGGCGGAGCGCGCGGCGATCCTCGTTCATGCCGATCCCTTCATCCGCGCATTGCCGCAAGGATACGACACGGTGCTGACCGAGCGCGGCCGCAACCTCAGCCACGGCCAGCGCCAGCTTCTCGCCTTCGCCCGCGTGCTGGCGATGAACCCCGAAGTGCTGATCCTCGACGAGGCGACGGCGAGCATCGACACCGAGACCGAGCTGGTCATTCAGGACGCGCTGAGAAAGCTTACCGAGGGCCGCACCTCGGTCATCATCGCCCATCGTCTCCAGACCATCCGCGAGGCCCACCGCATCGTCGTGCTGACCCACGGCGAAATCCGCGAGATCGGCACCCATGCCGAACTGATCGCCAAAGGCGGCGTCTACAAGACGCTTTACGAGCTTCAGGTGCAGGATTTGAAGGCATAGAGAGATGCGCTTCCGGGCTGGCCGCGCCCGTGGTCTAATGCGGCCGGGTTTGGGGACGGGACAAGGTTAATGAGCGCGCATAAATTCGGGCCGGTTTTCGACGAACACATCAAGGTAGCGGGCGAGACGGCGCGCCTGCTGGAAACCCCTTTCGAAGCGCTGGCCGATGCCTGCGCCGCCTCGGTCCGGGGCGGCGGCAAGCTGATGTTCTTCGGCAATGGCGGCAGCGCGGCCGACAGCCAGCACATCGCGACCGAACTTTCCGTGCGCTTCGTCAACGACAGAAAACCCATCGCCGCGCTGGCGCTGACGACGGACACGTCGGTGCTGACGGCGGCCGCGAATGACATGGGCTATGAGCAGGTCTTCGCTCGTCAAGTCGAGGCGCTAGGCCGCGAGGGCGATGTCGCCATCGGCTTCTCGACGTCGGGCAAAAGCCGCAACGTGGTGCTTGCCCTCGAAGCCGCGCGGCGCATGGGCATCGTCACCGTGGCCTTCACCGGCGCCGACGGCGCACTGCTGACGCCGCTCGCCGACCATCTTCTCAACGTGCCGTCGAAAGTGACCGCGCGCATTCAGGAGATGCACATCACGCTCGGCCATCTTCTCTGCGGCGCGCTCGAAGAGCGCCTCGGCCTCTGCTGATGCTGCTTCCGAACGGCATCTGGATTTCCGATCCCGCGCCCGCGAAACATCGCGGCCCCGCCCTCTTTCTCGATCGCGACGGCGTCATCGTGCGCGAGGTCGACTATCTCTCGCGCGCAGAGGATGTGGGGCTCGAAACGGGCGCGGCCGAACTTCTCCATTACGCGCGCGGCCGAGGCTTCGCCATTGCCGTGATCACCAATCAATCCGGCATCGCGCGCGGCCGTTTCGGCTGGGCCGAATTCGAAGCCGTGGAGGCCGAGATCGCGCGGCAATTGTCGGCGCAGGGTCTCACGCTCGATCTGGTCGTGGCCTGCGCCTTTCACGAAGACCACACGCCGGATTTCACCGCCGACCATGCCCGCTGGCGTAAACCCGGCCCCGCCATGCTCGAACTCGCCGCCGAAAGGCTAGGTTGCGATCTCGCGGGCAGCATCATGATCGGCGACAAGGCGAGCGACATCGAAGCCGCGCGGAATGCGGGACTCAAGATGGCAATCCATGTGCTGACGGGTCATGGACGAGAAGAGCGGGAAGCGGCACTGAAGCTCGCGCGGCGCGATTTCGACGTCCTTCCGGCGCGCGATCTCATCGATGCCGTGATGCGCCTCGAAGCTCAGGATGTCGGCAAGAGCGCGCTATAGGCCGAAAACATGCGCTCGATCGCAAGCGCGTTCGAAAAATGATCCTCGGCGCGGAAGCGCGCCGCCTCGCCCATGTGCTCGCGCAAGGCCCGATCCTCGATGAGCCTGCGGAGCGCCGCCGCCAGCGCCTCGACGTCGCGCGCCGGCACCAGCAGCCCCGTCTCGCCATCGACCACTACGTCGCGGCAGCCGATCCAGTCGGTCGTCACCGCCGGCCGTCCGATCGCCGCCGCCTCGATCAAGGCGCGCGGCGCGCCCTCGCGATAATAGGAGGGCAGACAGACGATGGCCGCCGAGCGGATCACCTCGGCCATATCCTCGCACCAGCCCCGGCATTCGACGACGCCCTCCCGCGCCCAGGCATCGAGATCGCCGCGCTCGATCAGATCCGGATGCGCCTCGTCGATGTCGCCGACGAGTGCAAAACGCGCGCGAACACCCGCGGCCTTCAACCGCCGCGCCGCCTCGACGAATTCGCGCACGCCCTTCGCGGCGATGAGGCGCGACGGCAGAATGACGAGCGGCTCGGCCGACGGCGGCTCCGGCGAAAAGGAGAATTGTTCGAGATCGAGCCCGCCGCCGACGAAGACGAGACCCTGATCCGATCCGACAACATGATGCGCGACGAGTTCGTCACGGTCGTCCTGGTTCTCGAAGATGACGAGTGCGCTCGGATGCGCGAAGACGAACCGCAGAGCCCGTTCCGCGAAAGGCCGCAGGAACCGCGCGAGCGGTTGCTCCCGGTCGAAGAGAAAGCCGAGGCCCGTTACCGAGAAGACGGCAGCGGGAACATGCAACAGCCGCGCGGCAATGCCGCCGTAAATGACCGGCCGGATCGTTACCGCATGGACGAGGTTCGGCCGCACATCGCGAACGAGCGAGAAGATGCGCCGGAGCAGCGCGAACTCCGCCAATGGAGAAGGCGCACCGCGCCGCAACGGCATATCGTGAAGCGTCACCCTCCCAAGATCGAGACCTTGCAGGCTCTCTTCGAAAGGCACCGCAACATGCACATCGTAATGTTGAGCCGCCACGCGCACGCGATCGGCCCAATGGGCGCGCAGGTTGAGGGCGACCGGAAAGATGTAAAGGAGGCGGGCGCGCCCCGCCGTCACGCGCGTCGCTCCCATTGCGCGCGGATGGTCGCGACGATACGCGCCATGTCCGCCTCGCTCATCGCCGTGCCGGAGGGAAGACAGAGCCCCGTCGCAAAGAGCCGTTCCGAGACCGCACCGCCGACATGCCGCGCGCCCCTGAAGACGGGCTGCCTGTGCATCGGCTTCCATACCGGCCGCGCCTCGATGTTCTCCGCTTCGAGTGCGAGACGCAGATGTTCCGGCGACGGCGCACCTTGTTCCTCATCCAGCGTCGCGATGCTGAGCCAGCGATTGGCGCGACCATACCCGGCCTCGGGCATGAAGCCGATCCCCTTGAGATCGCCGAGCGCCGCGCGATAGGTCTCGAAGATCTCGCGCCGCCGCGCCACGCGCTCGCTCAGAATTTCGAGCTGGCCGACGCCGACCGCCGCGCAGAGGCTCGACAGCCGGTAGTTATAGCCATAGGTCTCGTGCTCGTAATGGGCCGCCGGTTCGCGTGCCTGCTGCGACAGCATCCGCGCGCGTTCGATCAGCGCGCCGTCGTCGCTCGCCAGCGCGCCGCCGCCGGAACTCGTCACGATCTTGTTGCCGTTGAACGAATAGGCGGCGAAGAGCGCGCCCTTGCCCGCATGGCGATCCTTGTAGCGCGTGCCGACGGCTTCGGCGGAATCGACGATCACCGGCACGTCGTAGCGGGCGCAGAGAGCGAGGATCGCATCGAGATCGCAAGACTGGCCGTAGAGATCGACGGGGATCACCGCGCGCGGGAGCCGTCCGTTCCCGGCCGCCTCGTCCAGCGCGCGGGCGAGCAGGTCGACGTCGATGGTCCATGTCTCCGGCGAAACGTCGAAGAAGACCGGCGTCGCCTTTTCATAGAGGATCGGCGCGACCCCGCCGATGAAGGTGAGCGACGACGTCCAGACCTCGTCGCCCGCTCCGACACCGGCGAGACGCAACGCGAGGTGGATCGCCGCCGTCCCGCTCGACACGGCCGCGACATGGGCATGTCCCGTCACGCCGCCGACCGCGTCCTCGAAACGTCCGATCATCGGCCCGGCCGGCGCGACATAGTTCGACGCGAAAACCTCGTCGACCAGTTCGCGTTCGCGCCCCGACATATGCGGCGGCGAAAGAAAGATGCGCGGGGGCGTCACGTCAGCCACCGGACCGGGCCGGCACGCCGGTCACGGTCGCGCCGTCCGGTACGTCCTTCGTCACCACGGCTCCGGCACCGACCGTCGCCCATTGCCCGACCTTGATGCCGGGGAGGATGGTCGCACCCGCGCCGATGAAGCTTCCCTCGCCCACCTGGGCCGCGCCGGCGAGGCAGGCCATGCTTGCGATATGGGCAAAGGCGCCGACCAGGCAGTCATGCTCGATGACCGTGCCTGTGTTGATAATTGCATGTGCGCCGACAAAGGCGTCGGGCTGCACGACGGCGCCGGCGCAGACGAAGGCGCCGTCGTCGATTTCGCTCGATGTGTGCACCCAGGCCGCCGGATGCACCAGCGCCGTCCAGCGTGCCGGCAGCATGGTCGCGAAACGCTGCCGCACCTTGTTCGCGCCAATGGCGATGAAGGCCGGGCGCTCCGTCTCGCGCCACCACTCGACCGGCGCCGTCGGCGCGGACACGCCGACGCCGAGCAGCGCCGAACCGTTTTTCGAAGGCTCGTCGTCGAACAGCCCTTCGACCGCAAGGCCGGCCGCTTCCGCCGCCGCGATCGCGACCTTGGCGTGACCGCCCGCGCCCAGTATCCAGATGCCACTCATCGCTCCCCCCGTCTTCCCTCGGCGCGCCCTGCCCTCACTTCGTCGTCGAAGCGCGGCATGGTCTCATGGCCGTCGGCGCTGATGCCGCGCCGCGCCAGCACGTGCCAGATTGTGAGGAGAATGATCCGGACGTCCAGCAGGAAGGAGGCATTTTCGACATAAAAGCGGTCGAAGCGGAGACGCTCGTCCCAGCTCTGCGCATTGCGCCCGTTGACCTGAGCCCAACCGGTAATGCCCGGCCGCACGGCATGGCGCCGCGCCTGCTCGTCGGTATAGACCGGCAGATAATCGGTGAGGAGCGGTCGCGGTCCCACAAGGCTCATATCGCCCTTGAACACATTCCAGAGTTCCGGCAATTCGTCGAGGCTCGTCGAGCGCAGGAAGCGGCCGAAGCCGGTGAGCCTCTCCGCGTCGGGCAATGCGCGGCCCGCGGCGTCTTGCGCGGCCCGCATGGTGCGGAACTTGAGAAGCCGGAAACGCCGCCCGCGCAGACCCGGACGTTCCTGACGAAAGAGAACCGGCGAACCGACATCGACCCAGACCATGCCGGCAATCAGCGCCGCGAAAGGCGCGGCGGCGAGAAGCGCCAGCGCCGAAACGACGACGTCGACAAGTCTCTTCGGCCCGCGCATCCAGAGCGAGCGCGGCGGACGCGCGAGGTTCACGCGCCGGATGAGCCCCGCAATAGCTGTCGCCGCGATGTCCCAGACGGCGCGCGACCGCTTGAGCCCCTCCGCGCTCACTGTCGCGTAAAGCGCCGGATCGTCGAGAAGCCGCGACACCGCGTCCGTAAGCCCTCGCGCCGTCGCCTCCTTCGCAAGAATGCCGGTGACACCATCCTCGATCTGCTCGACAAGCCCGCCGACAGGCATCGCGACGGCGGGAACGCCCGCTGCCTGCGCCAGCGAGATGATGCCGGATTGCGTCGCCTCGCGATGCGGCAGCACGACGATATCGGCACGCGAAAAGATGGCCGGAATGTCCTCTTCCGGTATGTAGCGGATATCGGCATCGACGCCGAGCGCGGCCGCCCGCGCTGCATAGGTTGAAAAATCGCCCGAGCCGGCAATGGTGAGCTGAAGCTCCGGATGCATCCGCCGCAACATCTCGAAGGCGTCGAGCAATGCGTCGATACCCTTGTAAGCCATGACGCGGCCGAAGAAGAGAAGCCGCCGCGGGCTCGCCGCCTCGCGCGCCCGCGCCTCTCCCATTTCATAGGGGCCCATCGGCGCGACGACGACTTCAGCCGGATCGATGCCCAGCCGCTCGACAAGCTGCGCCTTCACATGCCGCGTCATCGCGACGAGCCCGTCCGCCTCGCCGATTTCGGCATCGATGAGCGGCTGCGGCGAACTGATATCGTCGCCGGGATGCACCGCGCCGTCATGGACCTTCAGCACATAGCGGCAGCCGAGAAGATGCGCGACGGGAATGAAGGCGACATTCCAGGGCTGGCTGAACGGACAGAAGACGACGTCGATCTTATGCCGGCGCAGAAACAACGCGAAGGCGAGAAGCGCCCGCGGCAGTTTCCACAGGGTCGGAAGAAGTGACGGATCGGCTTCCGGCGGATAGGTATCGATAGCGAGCAGCGGCAAGCCGAGCGCCTTCAGATCGTCGAAGCGGCTCGCCTGCCTCGATACACCGAGGGAAAGCTCGAGATCGCCGCGCCGCATCAGCGCCCGCACAGTCTCCAGCGTATGCGTCGGCGCAGCCCCGCGACGACCGAGCGACCAGACGAGTACGCGAATGCTCATCGCTTCGCTCGTTCGCGCATGGGGGCCAACGAACTTGTTGAACAGTCGTCGAAAGACGCAGGCGCACGTCTGCCCGACAATCCCGCAGTCCATCCTCCCACCCGACCGGAACCCATATCCACTCCCCTTGCCGGCCAAATTCACAGACCACAAGGAAGAGTATCCGTTGGGGCTTCTCCCGGCAAAGCAGCTCTTTGGGGGACCACCTCGGCCGCAATCTGGCGTGGGGTCGAAACGGCTAGATCAGACCGAGCGCCTTCAGCACGGCACTCTGGTCGAAATAGGGGCGCTCGCAGATGATCTTGTCGCTGCCCGGCCGAAATTCGAAAGTCGCGGCCATGCGGACCCGGAACGACTTGCCGGTCGGTTCGACCACGCGGTTCGGAAGCTTCAGCGGCCCGAGATGCGTGCCGGTCAGCCAGAACTCGACAAGCGCCGTGTCGCCGTCATGCGCCAGCGCAATGATTTCGTTCGCCTGATCCGGAAAGGGCGTGCGCGACGCCGCGAAATACCCTCGCACTTCTTCCTCGCCGTCGAAGACCTGTCCCGACCCGTACATCTCGTAGCGGGGATGTTCGAAGGTCGCGATGACGGCGTCCCAGTCGCAGACGCATTCCAACGCCATGTGGTCACGCACCGTCTTGAGGCGGCGTTCCGCGAGGTCGTTCATGTTGATGTCCTTGGGTCGGTTTATGAAATGCAATTCTGGATGGAGGGCGTCACTTGACGGAGCGGATGGGATCGGTGCCGTCCCAGTCGACAGCGGCCTGCCGGATGTGCTCGAAGAAGCGGCCCTTGTTGCCGCTGATGTCGGAGAGTTCGACGACCGCCCCCGGATGAGTGCCGACGTCGAAATAGGAAAAGCGCCCCTGCTCGCCGCCGATCTGGCCTTCATGGCCGACCTTGTGGCCGAGCGCCAGCATACGGTCATAGGTCTTCTGGTAGTCCATCGTCCAGAAGGCGACATGCTGAAGACCCTCGTGCCCCGCGTCGAGAAATTCCCGGTACATCGACGGTGCATCGTTCATCTGCTGGATCAGCTCGATCTGAAGATCGCCGGAATTCGCCAGCGCGATGCTCATCTCGACATCGGACGCCTTTCCGCGATGACGGAAATAATCGGTCTTCACCCGCTCGACATGAAACCACGGGCCGACGCCCGCCACATTGACCCAGTAATCCATGGCGGCGCGTATATCGCGCACCACATACCCGTTCTGCCGGATCGCACCGAGTAGTCGGCTCATGTGATCTCCCTCCGCTCGACGCCCTCTGTACGTCGCCGCATAGTTATAGTGGATTCCGTCGCGCGGTCATCCTGCCGATCCTTGCCTGCGGTCGGCGGGAGCTGTTGAATGGGCACCCGCTCCCGCTCATCTTCCGACCCGACGAGGCCACATGACCGGCGCCCCCGAACATCCCGTCGCGCTGATCACCGGCGCCGGAAGCGCCGAAGGCATCGGCTTCGCTATCGCCCGAGAACTCGGGCAGGCCGGAATGCGTTTGCTGATCTGCGCCACGAGCGAACGGATTTTCGATCGCGTCACCGAACTGCGGACCTTGGGGATCGAAGTGGATGGCTTCGTCGCCGATCTGACGGTCGAGGCCGAAGTAACACGGCTCGTCGAGGCGGCGGAAGCCCGGCACGGACGTATCGATGTCCTGGTCAACAATGCAGGGATGGCGCAGGCGGGAAGCCCGGAGCCCTTCGCCGACATGGCAACAATGACGCTCGACCACTGGATGCTGTCTCTCAACCGCAACCTGACGACGGCTTTTCTGGCGACGCGCGCCGTCCTGCCCGGTATGCAGGCGCGCCGCTATGGCCGCATCGTCAACATCTCCTCGACCACGGGCACGACCGGCGCCAATCCCGGCGAGTCCGCCTATGCCGCCGCGAAGGCCGGCATGGTCGGCATGACCCAGGGCCTCGCCCTCGAAGCGGCAGGATATGGCATCACCGCGAATTGCATTGCACCCGGATGGATCGCGACTGCCTCGAGCACACCGGAGGAAGTCCGCGCCGGCGAACACACGCCGATGCACCGCGCCGGCAGACCGAAGGAAATCGCCGCCGCCGTCGCCTTTCTCGCCTCGGCCGGCGCAAGCTATGTGACCGGCGCGCTTCTCACTGTCGATGGCGGCAACTGCCTGATCGAGAACAAGGCACCGTGAACCTCGCGCGCGCGTCGGCGATGATGCTGCTGTTGTGTGGAAAATTTGCGTTTGGCTGGGGCGGGAGGATTCGAACCTCCGTATGACGGAATCAAAATCCGTTGCCTTACCACTTGGCGACGCCCCAGCAGGGCCGGGAGGTGCGTGCGCCCCCGCGGAACGGGGCGGAAGATAGCCACATCGGTCCATGGGCGCAACCGGCGCGAACCCCGCCGGAATCCTTCGATTTTGGCCCGCGCGAAGCCCTTGCGGGCCCGAGGTTGGGAGGCTATAACGCCGCCTCGGATTGGATACGGAGTGTGGCGCAGTCTGGTAGCGCACCTCGTTCGGGACGAGGGGGTCGGAGGTTCGAATCCTCTCACTCCGACCAATCCGGCAATTCCCCGACATCGTCGTTCGATGCATAAAGCCGCCCGCCAGACCGGGCGCGACGACGATTTGACACATCCCGCTCCGCTTCTATAGTGCCCCCGCTCGATGGTTCCCGAGGCGTAAACGCGCGTCGAGGGAGGCAAGAGGGAACGGGGTGAGGCGCGCAAGCGCCAATGCCCCGGCTGCCCCCGCAACTGTAAGCGGCGAGGCCCGGTTCCAGATAGCCACTGGTCGTCGGTCCGAAAGGACGGACGACTGGGAAGGCGGAACAAGGCCGACGACCCGCGAGCCAGGAGACCTGCCGTCAAGCGCGTCATCTACCGGTGGCCGGGGTGTGCCAGCGGGGCGGAGAGCCGCGAAGGATGACGCGTCGGGTTTCATGTCCCGTGCGGAGTCTTTCGCCCGCATGTCCCGCCGCGCGCATCGTCTTCGGCCCATCGCTCCTCTCGCCTCTCGCGTCACCGGTCCTAGCGGCCGGGGTTGGCCGCGAAGACACGAGGGGGTTCATCATGAACAACTCAATCCCGCGCGGCCGGATTCTCGCCGCCCTGACAACGGGCCTGTCGGCATTCGCCGCCATGCCTGCCCTGGCCGACACGGCCGGAATTGCGCCCGACATTCTGGTCACAGCCGGAGCGGAACCGCTGCCGACGAAAGAAGTCGCGAGCTCCTACACGATCATCACGGCCAAGGACATCGAGGCCCATCAGTACCGCACGCTTCCCGACGCGCTGGCATCGGTGCCCGGCGTCACGGTCATTCAGTCGGGCGGCACGGGCAGTCTCGCTTCGATCTTCATGCGCGGTACGAATTCGAACCAGACGCTCGTCCTTCTGAACGGCCAGCCGATCGGCGATCCCGCCGATCCGCGCGGCGCTTTCAACGCGGCCAATCTCACGCTCGACGGCGTCGAGCGGATCGAGGTGGTGCGTGGACCGCAAAGCGCGCTCTATGGCAGCCAGGCGATGGGCGGCGTCATCAACATCATCACCCGTCAGGGCGCCGGCACGCCGACCAGCACGCTGCGGGTCGAGGCGGGCACGCTCGGCACGCTGAACACTAGCGCAAGCTCGGCAGGTAGCGTCGCGGGGACGAACTACTTTCTCTCCGCCGCCCGGCAGGCGACCGACGGCAGCGACGTCACACCGGCAAATCTCCGCTTCGGCGCGGCGAAGGAAAAGGATGCGAGCGAGAACGTGGCCTTCTCCGGTCGCCTCGACCGCGCGTTCAACGAATATCTGACCGGTTCTCTCTTCGCGCAATACAACGACAACCGCATGGATCTCGACGAGGGCGGCTACGATTCCTCATTCAACGCGGTTTATGAAGATATCGGCAACCGCTCCCGCGTTCAGCAGGCTTTCCTCACCGGCTCCCTTGCCGGCCGCTTCGCGGATGGAAGCTGGCGGCCGAAACTGACCCTCGCCTATAGCCACTATGCCTCGAACACTGTCGACTTTCCCGACAGGCTGCTCGACGTCTACTCGGAAAACATCAATACGCGTGGCGAACGGCTCAATGCCTCCTTCGACAACGCTATCGACCTCAGCGACAGCAATACGCTGACGCTCGGCGGAGATTATTCGCGTGAGGAGTTTTCGTCGAACGGCCTGCAGAATTTCGACGGTTATCTGATCACGCCGGCCTCCAGCGCATCGACCCACGCCTATGGCGTTTCCGCATCGGACCATCAGAGCTGGGGGGAAAACTGGTTCGCAACCGCGAGCCTGCGCTACGACATGCCCGCCGACTTCAAGAAGAAGCTCACCTGGTCGATCGCGCCCGGCTATTACATTCCCTCGACCGATACGCGCTTCACGGTGAGCTACGCAACGGCCTTCAAGGTACCTTCGCTCTATCAACGCTTCGGCTATTCGGTCTCACAGAGCCCGCCCTTCCCGGCCTCGATCTATACCGGCAATCCGGACTTGAAGCCGGAAGAAAGCCGCGGCTGGGAAGCCGGCGTCGAACAGGGGATTCTCCCCAATGCACTGAAAGTCGGCGCGACCTATTTCAACAACCGCATCGAGAACGCTGTTTCGATCGTCTACGACCTTGCCGGCAACTCGACGGCGGCGAACACGCCGGCCTTCAATACGCATGGCATCGAAGCCTTCATCGAGGCAACGCCGATGAAGTCGTTGACGACACGGCTGAACTACACCTTCACCGTGCTCGACGCCGACACATTCAGCACGACGCTAACGCGCCGTCCTCGCCATGCCGCGACATGGACGACGGAATGGAGGCCCGACGACAAGACGACGATCGGAAGCACCCTCCAATGGGTCGATCCATATCTCGACGTCACGCGCGATACCTTCGTCTATACGAAGCCCGCGAGCTATCTCGTCGTCAATCTTTCCGCGTCGCGTGTAATCGCGAAAGGTCTTGAGCTGACGGCAAGGGTCAACAACCTGCTCGACAGGAATTATGAACCCGCCAACGGCTTCCAGGCCGCCGGCATCGAGGCGCTTGCCGGCATCGCCGTGACATTCTGAGAGATATCGAAAGTACCGCTTCCCTCCCCTGCGTATCGGGGAGGGAAGCACCTTGCATATGTCAGCGCCCGGTGAAATTCGCCGCGCGCTTCTCGACAAAATGCGCGACGCCTTCCTTGAAGTCGGCGGTGGCGAAGCTCTTCTGCATCTCGTCATCGGCCACTTCGAGCGCGCTGCCGAAATCCTGAAACAGCGCCTTCCAGACCTGCGCCTTCATCACGCCCATAGAGCGCGGCGAGACCGTGCCGGCCAGCGTCTTCGCGTAATCCATCACGGCACTCATGAAATTTGCCTGATCGAAAACCTTGTTGACGAGGCCGATGCGCTCCGCCTCGTCCGCCGTCAGCTTGCGCGCGGAGAGCAGCAGGTCGAGCGCATGGGCGGGGCCGACAAGACGCGGCAATAGCCACGAGATGCCATGTTCCGCGATGAGCCCGCGTTGCGCGAAGGAGGTCGTGAACTTCGCCTCCGAAGCCGCGAAACGAATATCCGCAAAGAGCGCGAAGACGAGGCCGATGCCAGCCGCCGGACCGTTGATGGCGGCGATCACCGGCTTCTTCAATTGCATCAGATAGCCGAAGCCGTGACCGAGTTCGGCGGCCAGATCCGGGCCGAGTCCGCTCCGGAATTCGATCTTCTCTTCCGAAGCGGCGCGGCCATGCGGCACATCGCCCTTTATGCTCTGGAGAAGGCCCATATCCGCGCCGGCGCAGAAGCCGCGGCCCGCGCCCGTCACCACGATGACGCGCGCATCGTCGTCGGCGGCAGCCGCCGCCAGCGCCCGCTTGACGCTTTTCTCCATCGCCGCCGTCCAGGCATTGAGCTTGTCCGGGCGATTGAGCGTCAAAAGGGCAATACCGTCCTTCACCTCATAAATGAGGTCTTCATATCGAGGCATGGTCTCCTCCCTGTGCTTTAGCCCCGCGCCCTAGTTCGCGGGCGTACCGCCCTGCGTCTTGTCGTGCTCGGCCTTGGCATCGGCCAGCGCCGCCTTGCACTGGCTCGAGAGCTCGCTCTCATGCTCCTTGAAGCACTTCATGATGCGTCCGCCACCCGGCGAGACATTGTTGCAGAGCCGCTGATAGTCGCCCGTGCAGGCGGTGCGGGCATCGCCTGCAAGGGCGACATTCGTCAGCGCGAATTGAGCGACAACCAGACCAGCAATAAAGCCGGCGACAACCATCTTTTTCATCTTTTCCTCCCTCATGACATGGATCGCGTTGCCGGCCGCCTTCCCCGCCGCCGTCAATTCGGAGAGTATAGGCGTAAAGAGGCGCGGGACCGAAGCCCCCGCCGCCGGAATTCAAAAGGACAAGACCATGCCAATGCCCGAAAAAGGGACCGACTGGGAGAGCCTGAAACGCGAGATGCAGGCGCGAGGCGGACACGACGTCAAATGGCGCGAGGGCAAGACGGCCGTCTACGTTTTCAACGCCGGACCGGACGTCGAGCGCGTGCAGAAGGAAGCCTATACGCTCTTCATGTCGGAAAACGGCCTCGGGCCGATGGCCTTTCCGAGCCTGAAGAAGATGGAGGACGAAGTCGTCTCCATGGGCCTGTCGCTGCTGCATGCGCCCGAAGGCGCCGCCGGCAACATCACCTCGGGCGGCACGGATTCGATCACCATGGCGATGAAGACCGCGCGGGATTATGCGCGGAAGGAAAAGGGCGTGACAGGCACGGTCAATATCGTGCTTCCCTGGTCCGCCCATCCCGCCTTCGACAAGGCGGCGAAGGTGATGGAAATCGAAATCCGGCGCGTGCCCTTGCGCGACTATCTGGCCGATGTCGAGGCGATGGGCAAGGCAGCCGATGACAGGACGATCATGATCGTCGGCTCCGCGCCCTGCTTTCCCTATGGTCTCATCGACCCGATCGCGAAGCTTGGAGAACTCGCGACGGCGCGCGGACTCTGGCTTCATGTCGACGCCTGCGTCGGTGGCTATATCGCGCCCTTCGTCCGCATGAATGGCGGCGACGTGCCGCCTTTCGACTTCGAGGTCGAAGGCGTCTCGTCGATGTCGGCCGATCTCCATAAATATGGCTACTGCGCCAAGGGCGCCTCGACGGTTCTCTTCCGGTCCGAGGCGCTGCGCGCTCATATGATCTTCGACTGCAGCGACTGGCCGGGCGGACGCATGGTGACGCCGACGCTGGCCGGTACGCGCCCGGGCGGCGCGATCGCGGCCGCCTGGGCGGTGATGAATTTTCTCGGGCAGGAAGGCTATCGCGCAAAGCACAAGCAGGTGACCGACGCACGGGAGAAGATCGAAGCCGGCGTCAAGGCGCTCGGTTTTCGCATCATCGGCGCGCCGCAGCTCGGCCTTCTCGCCTTCACTCACGACGGGGTGGACTGCATGGCGGTCTGGGGCAAGCTCTTCGAACGAGGCTGGTTCACCAGCCTGACCACGGAGCCGAAGGGCCTCCATCTGATGCTCTCGCCGTTCCATCTGCAGGTGGCGGATACCTATCTCGCCGACATTGCCTGGGCCGTGGAAGAAGTAAAAGCTGGCGCGAAAGGTACGGCGCGCGAGGCGCGTTACAGCTGATCGTCATCTGAAATATAAAGTAAAAGAGCCCGCCTTTTCAGGCGGGCTCTTTCGCGTCTTCCGACAGATCAATTGCCGACAGCCTTGTCGACATCGCGACCGGCCTTTTCGGCCGGTCCCGGCGGATCGATCGTGTCCTTGAGCGACTGGCCGGCATTGTCGATCTTTTCGCCGGTCTTTTCGGCGGGGCCCTTGTCGTCACAGGCCGCGAGCGCGCCCATCAAAGGCAGGACGAGGGCGACACCGATCAGGGATTTGCGCAACAAGCTGAACCTCCATCTGTAGTGGACAGGCGCCTTCAAATGGCGCCGAGAAGCACGAGTACGAGCAGCACCACCAGCACGGTGCCGAGGCCGCCGCTCGGGTAGTAGCCCCAGCCGGAACTGTAGGGCCAGGTCG
>CAISYL010000181.1 GCA_903889655.1 uncultured Alphaproteobacteria bacterium
CGCATTGAGACCACCCGTGACCTGGACCAGGCCGTCGTTCGTGAAGTCGGCTGACCATGATCCCGATTCGAATGCCGCCGCTGTGCCGCCGGCCGCAGCGGTGTAAGTGCCCGGAGGAGTGTAGGCCGGCGCCGAAACGATCAGAGCGCCAGTATCCTTGACCCAGACGAGCGAGCCGTCGAACAGTCCGCCGTACTCATGGCCGATACCAACGGCTGTGGCGCCGTTCGCGGTCTTTTCAACCTTGACGGTCCCGGCGATGGTCAAGTCGGGGGCTACGGCGCCCGTGACCTGGCCGGTCTGGTCGATCAAGTCATAAGCGATCGGGGCTGTATCATTCGGAAACTGAACAGTCGTTCCCTGAGGAATGATCAGTTCGCCGCCGATCGGGGTCGTGCTCGTGACGGTAAAATTGAAAGTGGTCGAAGACGTAATGCCTGCGAAAGCGTTGCCCGATATGTCCAGGATCGCCCCGGCGTCGACAGTGATGTAATAGCTCTGGCCCGGACTCATCCACACGCTCGGATGCACGCCGACAAGCTCGCTATTGAAGCCCACTTCTGTCGGGTCGGTGACGGAGAACGTCTCGATGACCGTTCCGTCTGCGGCATGAAGAACGATGTTGCCGCTGCCCGGCTGCACGAACTCGCTGAACTGGAACCCGAGTCCCCAGTTAAATGGGACATTCGTCGCATTGTCGGAAGGAGTGAATGACAGCACCGTCGGCGGAGTATTGTCAGGCGGCAGGACCGCCGTCGTGAAGTTGAGATCGGTCGGCGTGGTGAGCCCGGTGAAAGCGTTGCCGGCTTCATCGGTTAATGCACCAGGATCGACAGTGACATAATATGAGGAACCGCCGGCCAGATAATGCTGCAGGTTGATCTCGACGCTGTAGCCACCGACGGTTACCTGGTTGCTGTCGGTTATGGGGACGCTTTCGAAGACCGAACCGTCGGCATTGTGAACGACGATGTTGCCGGTGCCGGCCTTGACCGGCTCGCTGAAATTGAGAGTGATGGGATAGATGACGCCAACGCCTGTCGAGTTATCGGCAGGACTTGTGCCGACCAGCACAGGTGGTGTTACGTCCGGTGGCCTGCCTGTATCGAAGCCGAAGCGGGCGCCCGACCAATCCGGATCGCCGGAAAGATCGGTCACAAGCCGACTCGAAAACTGGACCGTATAGCCGGCCATCAGATCGAGGTCGTTGGGGAGATTGATAGTTACTGTCGCGCCGGAAATCGTTACCTGGCTTGTGTCGTCAATCGAAACCGAAGCGATAAGACCAACGTTAACTTCATAAATATCGATTGTACCGATACCTGCTTTTACAGGCTTGTCGAATGTCAGGACGATATTTGCGTCAACGGGAACATTCGTCGTGCCGTCGGCAGGCGAAATGCTGATCAGGTCCGTCATCCGATACGCCCCCACGTACGTTAACCACCACCCATCCGCGCCCAGCGCAAAATGGCGAGTTTCCGGATCATGGCAGGTTCTTCAGGGGGCGGGCAAGGCGGCTTATGCATCGGGCCGCGGAATCACGGTCGCTGTGGCTTAAAGCACAGCGTGCGAATGCGTCACTGTCACAGCGATGTCAAAGACGGGCGCCCGGCTCAGGACCAGAGCGTGGTTGGAAAGAATTCCAGCCGGTCGTTGCGGCGATAGAGATAGGCGACGCAGCGCTCCGCGGGGATGCCGGCGGCGAAGAGCTGCTCGGCCATTTCCGCATCGCCGATCGGAAAAGGCAGAAAGCCGATATAGGCGGCGGCGAAGGAAACGGCGTCGTCGATATGGCGACCGAGGTCGGCGAGCCAGCCTTCCAGTTCGGCGCGCCAGAGCGGGTCGAGGCCGCTCGCCGGCGTCGTGTCGGAGACGAGCCGACAGGCTTTTTCAAGCGCCGGCATCGGCAGCGCGAAAATCAGATAATCGACGTCGCCGCGCGCGTCGCGCATCGTCTCGGTGAAGCTCAGCGCCGGCACCAGCGCACCGTCCGGCAACCTTGCATGGCCGCGCTGACGATACGAGCCCGGCGTCGCTTCACCATTGGCGAGATCGGGATAGTGCCATAGAGCTTCGAAAGCCCGATGCAGGCGATCGCCCTCGCGCGGGCCGAGGTCGATGACGATCTCGTAAAATCCACCCTGGCCGCATTCGGCCGCATCGAGAAGGACGTTGAGATGGCTCGTCAGCCGGCTCGTCTTCGATGCTGCGCCGTCGGAAATCTCGTGGCCCGCCTGTCCACGCGTCGCCTGACCCATATTCAATCCCCAGCTCGGTTGCTCATCATCGTTTCGCAGGAGGTGCCCGGCGCCTCGGTTTCCCCGCAGGAGCCTTCCGCGCGCAGACAGCGGCATCCCGCGAGCTCGTTTTCCGCCAGGACCGCGACATGCGCCTCAAGCGCCTCGATCAGAAAATCCTGCGTCGTCCTGTGCATGCGCGCAGCCGCGATGCCGAGCCGGCGGAACTGATCGTCCGTCAGGCGGAGCGCGATCCGGTGACGTGCCGCGTGGTCGGCATTCGGCTTTGCCTTCGCCGGCTCGCGTGGCGCGGCGGGCGGCTGCGGCGCACGGTCGATCCAGGGTTCCTGCTGGCGGCGCTCGTTGCGGATGACGGCATCGCGCAATTGCATGCCGGCTGAAGCGCCCGCTTCGCCCTTGCGGACGAGCAGGCTGCCGGTGATGGCGGCGAACTTGCGGGCGCTCATCGACGCTTCTCGATGAAGGCGGGTTGTGCCGGCTGCAACAGCCTGTCGGCATTGCGGCGACCGAAGACATTGGTGCGCCGTTCCACCATGCCGGGCGGCGGCGGTCCGTCCGGGTTCTTCCGGCGGTCCTCGCCATTGCGACGGTCGAAGCCGATCGTCGTGACCGCCGTTGCGGGCGGGAACGCCGTCGGCAGCGGCGGCGGCGCCGGCGTGAAGAAGAGGTCCGGCGCGGCCGGCGACGGTGGCGGGGCGGGCGGCAAGTCCGGCTCGGCCTCATCCGCCACGCCCGCAAGCGGCGAGAGCGGCCGCAGGCCGAGATCGGCAGCGCGTGTCTTCCGCATGGTATCGGGTGCGCCGGCGATACGTGCCAGACGGTCGGCGACATAAGTCCAGAGCTCGGCAATCTCCTGCGCCGATTTGCTCTTCGGATCGATCTCGCCGATGGTCTGGCCGTCGACCATGCTGGCCGCGAAATCGACGCGGTGGTGGAGCGTGATCGGTGCGACCGTGCCGTGCTGCGAAAGCGCGACGGCCGCCTCGCCGGTGATCCGGGCCCGGACGGTTGCGCCGTTCATCACGAAGATAAGCGGTTTCCGATGAACCTCTGCAATGTCGATCGTGGCGCCAACGGCGCGCAAATCGTGCGGGCTCGGCCGGGCCGGAATGATGACGAGGTCGGCATGGGAGACGACCTGCGAGATCGAATGCGTGATCGCGGGCGGCGTATCGATGACGGCGAGGCGGAAGCCGGATTGCCGCAGATGTTCAAGACCTTCCTCGAGATCGTCGATGGCGATTTTCGCGAAAGCGGGGCTCGACGAAGCGCGCGCGTTCCACCAATGGGCGAGGCTTGCCTGCGGATCGGTGTCGATCAGCGCCACGGGCCCGGCGCCCGATCTCTCCGCCTCGACGGCGAGATGTCCGGACAGGGTGGTCTTGCCGGAGCCTCCCTTCTGGGAGGCGAGAACGATGATTTGCATGTCGGCGTGCTCCGTTCGCTCCCCGTCGGGAGTGGGGCTGGCATTTCGTCGTCTCCATCAAAGAACGGGTGCTTTTAAGCTTCCGATAAGAAAAATGTTCAAATACCTAACGAATTGATCGGATCGGCGAACAGGGGCCGAGCGCCGCACCCTTGTTGCCCTTTCCGTTCTGTCGCAATCTTCATGCGGGCAATGCAGCGGCAGCGAGGCAGGATGTGAGCGGGGGCGCGAGTTCGGATCGGGTTGGCGAAGCGAAGGCACTGGCCCGGGCGCTCGATTGCTGGTCGGGGCCGGTCGAACCCGAACAATTGACGGGCGGCATCACCAATCTCAATTTTCGCGTCAGCGACGGTGGGAAAAGCTACGTCGTCCGCATCGGCGAGGATATTCCCGTTCACGGCGTGCTGCGCTTCAACGAGGTGAATGCGGCGCGGGCCGCCTGTCTCGCCGGCATTTCGCCGGAGGTCGTTCATGCGCGACCGGGCGTCATCGTGGCGCGCTTCATCGAGGGCGGCGCGGCGATGACGGCGGAGGGCATTCGCGCGCCGGGTTTCGTCGAGCGCTTCATGCCGGTGCTGAAGGCCTGCCACCGCGAGTTGCCGAAACATCTGCGCGGCCCGGTCATCGCCTTCTGGGTCTTTCATGTGCTCCGCGACTATGCGTCGCGGCTCCGCGAGGAAGGAAGCCCGCATGCGCCGAAGCTCGACGATCTCGCACGTTGCGCCGAGGAACTCGAACATGCGGTCGGCCGGATCGATCTGGTCTTCGGGCATAATGATCTCCTGCCGGGCAACATCATCGACGACGGCCAGCGGCTCTGGCTGATCGACTGGGAATATTCAGGCTTCAACAGTCCCTTGTTCGATCTGGCGAACCTCGCCTCGAACAGCGAATTCGACGAGGCGCGGGAGCGCCACATGCTCGCGCTCTATTTCGAGGGGCCGGTCGATGCCGATCTGTGGCGGCGCTATTCGGCGATGAAGGCCGCGTCGCTCCTTCGTGAGGCGATGTGGAGCATGGTTTCCGAACTCCACTCGAAGCTCGCCTTCGACTATGCTGCCTATACGGCCGATTACCTCGCGCGGTTCGAGCGCGCCTATCAGACCTTCCGCCAGATCTAGAGTGCATTCATGACCTCAGTCCCCACACAGGCCCGCGCCGTCGTCATCGGCGGCGGTATCGTCGGCTGTTCCACCGCCTATCATCTGGCGAAGCTCGGCTGGAAGGACGTCGTGCTGCTCGAACGCGCCAAGCTGACGAGCGGCAGCACGTTTCATGCGGCGGGTCTCGTCGGCCAGCTCAGAAATTCGGCCAACATCACGCAGCTCCTCGGACACTCGGTCGCACTTTACGCTGCACTCGAAGCGGAGACGGGACTTGCGACGGGCTGGCGCATGACGGGCGGCCTCAGGCTGGCCTGTTCCGAAGCGCGCATGATCGAACTGAAGCGTCAGGTGACGACGGCGCGGAGCTTCGGCCTCGACATGCATGTGCTCTCGCCGAAGGAGGCGCAGGAACTCTGGCCGGTGATGGATCTGAAGGGCGTTCTCGGCGCCGTCTTCCTGCCGTCGGACGGGCAGGCCAATCCGTCCGACATCACGCAGGCGCTGGCGCGCGGCGCGCGCATGAACGGCGCGAAGATCATCGAGGATTGCCCGGTGATCTCGATCGAGCGCGACGTGAAGGGCATCACGGGTGTCGTCACGCCGTTCGGCACGATCGCCTGCGAGACTGTCGTGATCTGCGCCGGGCAATGGACGCGCGAGGTGGCGGCGCCGCTCGGCGTCAACGTGCCGCTCGTCTCGGTCGAGCATCAATATCTCATCACCGAACCGATCGAAGGCGTGACGCGCGATCTGCCGACCATGCGCGATCCCGACAATCTCATCTATTTCCGCGAGGAAGTGGGCGGGCTCACCATGGGCGGCTACGAACCCAATCCGAAACCCTGGGCGGTGGACGGCATCCCCGAGGGCTTTCATTTCTCGCTCCTCAACAACGACGTCGAGCATTTCGAGCAGATCATGGAGCGCGCGATCATGCGCGTACCGGCGCTCGAACATGTCGGCATCAAGGATTTCATCAACGGGCCGGAGAGTTTCACGCCGGACGGCAATTTCATTCTCGGCGAAGCGCCGGAATGTCCGCGGCTCTTCATCGGCGCTGGCTTCAACGCCTTCGGCATCGCCTCGGCGGGCGGCGCCGGCAAGGCGCTGGCCGAGTGGGTGGTCGCGGGCGAACAGCCCTACGATCTCTGGCCGGTCGACATCCGCCGCTTCGGCCGCCCGCATCGCGACGTCGACTGGGTGCGCGCCCGCACGCTCGAACTCTATGCCAAGCACTACACGATTGGCTGGCCGGGCGAGGAACATGCGAGCGGCCGCCCGCTCAGGCGCTCACCGCTTTACGACACGCTGCGCGGCAATGGCGCGGTCTTCGGCGAGAAGCTCGGTTGGGAGCGGCCGAACTGGTTCGCGCGCGGTGACGATGAGCCCGTCGAGCGCTACAGTTTCCAGCGCCCGAACTGGTTCGAGACGGTCGGCCATGAGCACAAGGCGACGCGTGAGCGGGTCGCGCTCTTCGATCAAAGCTCATTTGCGAAGTTCATGCTGGTCGGCAAGGGCGCGGCGCAGGCGCTCGACTGGATCTGCGCGAACCATGTGACCAAGGCGCCGGGCTCGCTTACCTATACGCAGATGCTCAATGCGCGGGGCGGCATCGAATGCGATCTCACCATCGCGAGGCTCGCCGAAGACCGCTTCTACATCGTCACGGGCACCGGCTTTGCGACGCATGATTTCGACTGGATCCAGAGGAACATTCCGGCGGGGCTCGATGCGAACCTCATCGATGTGACGTCCGGCTATGCGACGCTGGCATTGATGGGGCCGCGCGCCCGCGATGTGCTGTCGCGCGTCACGCGCGACGACATTTCCAACGCAGGCTTTCCCTTCGGCCAGATGCGGGGGATCGTCATCGCCGGTGCGCCGTCGCTGGCGTTGCGCGTGACTTACGTAGGTGAACTCGGCTGGGAACTTCACATCCCGACAGAATTCGCGCTCACGGTTTACGAAGCGCTGAAGCTCGAAGGCGAAGCGTTCGGGCTCGCCGATGCAGGGTATCGCGCCATCGAGACGCTGCGCCTCGAAAAAGGCTATCGCGCCTGGGGCGCCGATATCGGCCCCGACCACACGCCGCTCGAAGCGGGGCTAGGCTGGGCGGTGAAGCTCAAGAAGGGCATGCCTTTTCTGGGCCGCGAGGCGCTGGTCGCGCAGAGTGCCGCGCCGCTCAGAAAGCAGCTTGCCTGTTTCACGCTGCCGGATCCCGCCGTGCCGCTCTGGGGCCGCGAGACGATCCTGCGCAATGGCGAGCGCGTCGGCTGGTTGTCGAGCGGCGGCTGGGGCTACACGGTCGAGCGCAATATCGGTTACGGCTATCTGCGCCGCGCCGAAGGCGTCACCCGCGACTGGATGATCGAAGGCCGCTACGAACTCGAGGTGGCGACCATGCGCGTTCCTTGCGACATCCATCTCGAGCCGCTTTACGATCCGAAATCGGTGCGGGTGAAGATGTAGGTCAGGCGGCCCGGACGTCTGCGATAAGTTTCTCGACCTTGTGCCGGAGGTGTCCGGAGGCCGTTGCGAGTTCGGATGCTTCGGTCAGGACCTTTTCGGCGACATGGCTCGTCTCGTTGGAGGCCTGCGTGACCGACGCGATATTCGATGTGACGCCCCGGGTGCTGTTCGCGGCCTCCTGCGCTTCCTGCGAAATTTTCTGCGCCGTCACATCCTGACGGCCGACGGCGGCCGCGATATCCGAGGAAATCTCGCTGATTCTTTCGATCGTGGTGCCGATCTTGTGGATCGCCGCCACTGAATCCGTCGTGGCAGTCTGCATGGCCGCAATCTGCGACGCGATTTCGCCGGTCGCTTTCGCCGTCTGGCTCGCGAGGTTTTTCACCTCGCCCGCCACGATGGCAAAGCCTTTGCCCGCGTCGCCGGCGCGCGCGGCCTCGATCGTCGCGTTGAGGGCGAGAAGATTGGTCTGGTTCGCGATTTCATTGATCAGATGGACGACTTCGCCGATCTTGCGGGCGGCGTTGGCGAGTTCCTCCATGGCGGCATTCGTGCTGCGTGCTTCATCCACGGCCGCTTGCGCGGTCTGCGTCGACTCCGCGACCTTGGCATCGATCTCCGCGATGGCGGCGGCGAGTTCGCCGGCGGCACTCGTGACGGCGACGACATTGGAGGCGGCGTGTTCGGACGCCGATACGGCATCGAATGTGCGCCCGCTCGTCCGCTCGGCCGTCATTTTCAGTGTCTCGGCGTGCTGCCGCATTTCCTCCGACGAAGCGCCGATCGTCGCCACGACACCGTTTACCGTCGTCTCGATTTCATTGGCAAGGTGCTGAAGGGTTGCCTGTTTCTGCCTTTCGATTTCTTCCTTCTGAACGGCGCGCTCCGCCGCTTCGTGTTCGATTTCCGCCGCGCGGGCTTCGCTCCGCCGTGCATCGTTTGCCCGCGTCAGGCGCAGATTGCGCTGGGTGAGCGACAGAAAGGAGACGCACAGAATGACGAGGAGAAGCGAGAAGGCGTAGCCGACATATTCGAACATATGAATGGCCTTGACCGGACCGCTCTGAAGAAACACGGCGTCGGGATAACCCACCCAGAGCGACCATTGACTGCGCGGGTCGGTCGTGCGCAACGGTACCGACATCGAAAAAAGCAGGCCGGGGTCCGGCTTGGCCTCCGCAACCCAGTCCTGCGATATCTTTGCCTGGCCCGGCGTGACGGAAGGGGCCACATAGGCATCGGCCGAACTCACCAATGCATAATTCGCGGCAGGCAGAAGGTCTCTTATGGCGTTGGTCCGGATGATCGCCGAAACCGTGCCCTTGAACTTGCCGTCCTCGCCATAAAAGGGGACGGAGAGAATGACTCCTGACCGATCCGCATCCTTCCGGGTGTTCCTGAATTGCGAATTGTCGCAGGTGATGACTTCCGGGCCGCCGATCATCGGCGCATTCAATCCCTGGAAGCTGCCTGTCTCGCCGTAATGCGATGCGAGATACGCCATCTGTTTCCGCAACAGCCGATACTCGAAGATTTCCACCTCTTCGAGCTGCTCACCGCCCTGGGTGGCGGCTTCGGCGGCATCATCGTTTTTCTTGTCCGCGTCGACGATAAGCTCGTCGAAGCTCAGGATCGGTGCCTGCGGCTTTCCGGTCGCGGGATCGATGGCTTCCGGGTCGATATCCGCGGGGACTACATAGACCTCCGACACGGCGACGTTGCTCGCGAGATCGTTGTAGATCTGCTGGATGGCCGCGTGTGCGTCGGGATCGATATTCTCGCCGTGCCGGGTGATTTTCCGTACGCCCGGCAGGAAACTTATGGTGCGGATATTCTGGTAGATTTCGTTGATTGAATTTTCGATTTTCCTCGCCGAGATGGAGGCTTCGCCCGCGGATGTCTCCCGGTAATGCTGCAGTGCCGCGTCGTAGTCGAAGGCGGCTTTCTCGTAAGTCGCCAGGCACAGCGCGGCTCCGATGAAAAAGATCAGGGCGTAGCCGAGTTTTGCAGATCGGAGCATTTTTCATCCCGCCGTGTGTCGATCCGGTGCGATCGGCATGGACTCGCGAGATTAGGCTGCAATCTCTGTTTTTTAGTTACGGGAGACGTGGTCCGACGGGTTCTCGATCGCCAAATCGGATGGATATTAATCAGCTGACGGATCATTTAGCGAAAATCCCGGCAAATCGACAATGCGTCCGAAGCCGCCAATGAGGTGAGCGCGCTCGATCTCCATGACATGGAAGGAGAAATCGGCAAAGTCGACATAGGTTTCGGCTTCAGGATGGGCGCCAATGAAGCGCGTGCGAAGGTCGCTGCCGGTGCAGGGCGCGACCGTTCCGATGAGTGTGACGCGCGTTCCGGCGAGTCGGTCGTCATGGTTCTCGATTGTCTGGTCCCGTTCCTGAACCAACAGCAGGGATGCGCGCCGGTCGGCTTCGAGGTTCCGGGTATGCAGGGCGAGGCGCGACAGGAGGAAAAGCGGCATGCCGCTTCCGCTTGTGGTCAGATTTACCAGCGACACGTAGGGGCGTCCGTCGGACAGAAGCGTTGCCAGATATCCCGTTCCCGCGTCGCGCAGGAGGGTTCGGGCGGTCTCCAGGGCGGCAGGATCCGGCGTCATGATATCGGCCTTTGCTTGGGGTCAATGCGCGGCTGCGACGCTTTTGCGACGTTGAGATGGAATGATAATATGATTCAGTCTTCCCAACTGGAGCTCGTCGCCCCGATGAACAGGAAATTTGCCGCGATTCTGCTGCTGCTGACCGCCTTTGCCGTCACCGCCTGCAGCACGGTCGAAGGTGCCGGTCACGACATTTCCGATACGTCGCGCTGGGTCAAGAACAGGCTCTGATCCGCCTGCCGGTGTGAGGCACCTTAATCTTTCGTTAATTACGCATTTACCCTGGAGGAGTAACTTCAAACGCATGTCTGATTCTTGAGGGGGGGGACGGCCAATGAGGGGATTTCGCGCGGGGGCGGTCGGTGTCGCTCTGGCCTTGGCGATGGCAGGACAGGCGAGTGCGGCCAGCTATTCGGTCACGAACGAATATGCCAACTCCTCGCAACTTGCGTTGATCGGCGTCACCCCCGCCCTGCAGGCGAACGCCAATTACGGCTCCGGCATCGTCTTCGGGGTTATCGATACGGGCGCGCTCGCCGCGCATGGCGACATCGCCAGCGGCGTCGACAGGGTGGACAGCGCCTGCACGATCACGTCTCCCGCCTGCGCCAATTCCAAAGCGTTGACCGACGATAACGGCCACGGGACCTTCGTGACCTCCGAGATCATCGGCCGGGCGAACGGCTATGGCGTGGTCGGTGTCGCGCCGCTCGGTACGGCCATCGAGATGAAGGTGCTCAACGCTTCCGGATCGGGCACCACCGCCGATGTGGCGCAGGGTATCCGTCTCGCCGCCGATCGCGGCGCTCAGGTCCTCAATCTCAGCCTGACCTTCCTGCCGACTTCCGACATCGTTTCCGCGATCAATTATGCGGCCTCGAAGCATGTCGTGATCGTCTTTGCGGGCGGCAATTCATCCCAGGCTCTTCAGAATAACGGCTTCATCAGGGGCTTTACCGATCAAGCGATCAGCCAGCTCTTCTTCATGGGCTCGACCAATGCGAACAAGGTGCTGAGCTATTTCAGCAATACGCCGGGCATCGGCGGCTTCATCTCGACATCCGGTAAGACCTATTCCTTCAAGGACCATTGGCTGATGGCTGATGGCGAAAATCTCTGGGGCGCCTACAATAAAGGCACCGGACTTTTTCTCTATACGCAGCTTTCTGGGACCTCGATGGCTGCACCGCAGGGAGCAGGCGCTGTCGGGCTGCTCGCTGCGCGGTGGCCCTTTCTGCTCAACACCAATCCAGGTGGCATCGTCTCCATCATGATGCAGACGGCACAGGACCTCGGCACGAGCGGCCACGACAAGACTTATGGATCGGGGTTCCTGCGGGTCGATCTTGCCTTCCAGCCGGTCGGCCAGCTCGCGCTCGCCACCTCGGGCAGCGTCACCACGAGTTCAGCTTCTTCGTCGACGGCGACCGTCGGAGGCGAGACGCGAACGAACCTCGCCGGAACCGGGATCGCCGCGGGCGGCCCGCTGGGCAATCTGGCGAACATCAAGAGCATACTCTCGGGCATTGTGGCTTTCGACGATTATCATCGCGACTTCAACATCGATCTCGGCGGCGCGGTGATGACGCGGCGGACGGGAAGCATCGTGGTGCCGTTTCAGCCACTGTCGACGCGCACCGTGCAGCGCTTCATCGAGTTCGACAATGGCGGGCATCTCTCCTATGTCGGCGAGATGGCAAGGCCAACCTTCGATCCGGAGCAGGGTACGGGCCGCCATGCATTGAACGGCGATGCCGTCCTGCGTCCGACGCCGCGCCAATGGGCCATGTCGCTGACCGGCAACGGCACCTATACGGGCGCCGGCGAAGGCTCGGGCGCCGC
>CAISYL010000182.1 GCA_903889655.1 uncultured Alphaproteobacteria bacterium
CCCAGAATCTGGATGAGCACGCAAAGCATCGCGCCCGTGGCCAGCGTGTTGCCGAGTAGCGCCACGGCGAGATTGCCGTTCGCCAGCCTCTCCGCCATCACGCCGGAGCCGACGACGACGGCAACGAGAAGGCATGTCCCGAGCGCCTCCGCCAGAAGACGTCGCGTCATGTCAGGTTCTCGATGTCGTCCGGTCATGAATCCGCCCCGCCTCCCGCTTCGCAAGCACTCAATCTCCACACCGTTGCCGGCAAGTGCAAGCGCGGCAGCGAGATGGACAGGTCAAGTTTGCGTGAGCGTCGCACCGAGCTCATCGAGCTTCTTCTTGAGCGCCATGCCGTCGAGGCTTCTGAGCGGCAGGCTTGTGAAGAGGTCGATGCGTCGGCGGATCTGCATGAAGACCTCGACGAATTTGCGCCGGATCGTCTCTTCGGAGCCTGTGACGGCTGCCGGATCTTCGAAAGGCCAATGCGCGCTGGTGGGATGCCCCGGCCATATGGGACAGACTTCGCCGGCCGCGTTGTCGCAGACCGTGAAGATGAAATCCATCTGCGGTGCGCCGGGCAGCGCGAATTCATCCCAGGACTTCGAGCGCAATCCCTCGACCGGCAGTTTCGCCGATTGCAGAACCTCGATGGCGTAGGGGTTCACCTTCCCGGTCGGATGGCTGCCCGCGCTATAGGCGTGAAAACGCCCGCCGCCTCGCGCATTCAGATAGGTCTCGGCGAGGATACTGCGCGCCGAATTGCCGGTGCAGAGAAAGAGCACATTGTAAACCTTGTCCGTGTCGCTCATCTCTTTCATCCGCAGCAGGCGGGCGCCGGAGCAGGCGCGTCGAGCTTCGCCTCGGTCTTGGGCGCCGAACAGCCGCAGGCCGACGTATCGCCTTCCATGTCGAGTTTCTCGAGGACCGGGCCGGTGCCGAACTCTTCCATCAGATGATGCGTATAGAAGGCTTCCCACCGCGTGCCGTCCGGATCGGATGTCCAGCTCTTCTCCGACTTCGCATAGCAGCAGGTCGTCATGCCTTCCGGCAGATAAGGCGCTTCGGCCTCCTTCAGCCGCTCGAAGATCGGATCGAGCTCGGCGGCATCCTCGACCTGGATACCCGCATGGCTGAAGCCCGTCTCGCCCGACAGCGTCTCGACGACGAAATTGACGCGCGGGTCTTCGAGCATCCATTTCGCATAGCCGGGACGGCGCACCGTCGGCTCGGTGCCGAACAGCGTCGAATAGAACGAAACGGACCTGTCGAGATCGGCGACGCCGAAACTCACATGCAATCTCTTCATCACGCGCACTCCTTCTTGCGTTGACCCGGCTTGCCGACGACGCCGCAGGCGCCCTGGCAGCAATCCTCGAGCAGAAATTCCGTAAGGCCGCGCATCGCCCCGAGATCGGCCTTGTAGACGATCGAACGCCCGTCCCGGCGCGAACTCACCAGCCCCGCATGCGCAAGCTCCTTCAGATGGAAGGAGAGCGTCGCGGGCGGCACACCAAGCGCCTCGGCGAGGTCGCCGGCTGCGAGCCCGCCCTCACCTTCCCTGGGCGAATGGGCGCGGACAAGCGCGCGAAAGATCGCAAGGCGGGTTTCCTGGGCGAGCGCCGAAAGGGCGGCAATGGCGGTTCCTGATTCCATATTTCCAATATTGTGGAAATATGGAATCGAGTCAAGATGCCTCGATGGAAAAATGCGGTGGAAGCCGGACGCCGGAAGATGAGCTAGGCTCCGGCAAAGGGAGAACCAGCATGATCGTCATCACCGGCCGAATGAAAATCCCGGACGCCAACCGGGCGGCGTTCTTCGAAATCGGCAAGCGACAGGTCTTGTTGTCGCGCGAGGAGCCTGGCTGCATTTCCTACG
>CAISYL010000183.1 GCA_903889655.1 uncultured Alphaproteobacteria bacterium
ACAGTTTCAGCAGGTCCGCGACGTACGAGGCGGCCGAGAGGGTCCATGTGAAAATCGCCACGGCCGACATAACCAATGGTGCGGGCGGCATCGGCGATCATCAGCAGCGCATCCATGCGGGTCTCGTCGAAGCCCTCCATGAGACGCGTCAGGTTCGCGCCCCAGCCTTCGACCCAGACGCTGTCCGAGTTGAAGGTGACGATGGGGTCGTTACCCAGGAGCCGCAGCGCATGTTTCGCGCCGCCGCCGGTATCGAGCAAGCGTTCGCGCTCGTCCGAAATGACGATGCGGGGGAATGCGCGTTTCGCGAGATGGGCTTCGAGCTTGTCGGCGAAGTGATGGACATTGACGATCACCTCCTCGATGCCGGCGTCTTCGAGCCGGTCGAGAACGTGGTCGATCAGCGGTGAACCCATGAAGGGGACGAGCGGCTTCGGCATCGTGTCGGTCAAGGGCCGCATGCGTGTGCCCTTGCCGGCCGCCATCACCATCGCACGTTTGATCGAGGCCAAGATTCACGCTCCGGGAGCAACGAGACGATCGGCAGGGGCCGCCAGTGCATCGAGCCATGTGCGCAGATCGGCAAGCGCCGGATGCGCGAGATCGCGTTCGAGATAGCGTGCGACGCGCGGAATATGCGCCAGATATTGCGGCTTCAGATCGCGGCGATGCAGGCGCACGAATATGCCGATGATCTTCGAATTGCGTTGCGCGCCAAGGATCGCATAGGCGGCGCGGAAAACGCTCTCGTCGAAATCCGGCAGCGCTTTCGCGGCCTCGGCGCAGTAATAGGCGAGCATCGCCTCCTCGCGCGCGGGCGGCACGTCGCGCCGCGCATCCTGCAAAAAGGAGACGAGGTCGTAGGCGCGGGCGCCGATCAGCGCATCCTGAAAGTCGAGCAGGCCGACACGGGCCGGGCCTTCGCGATCTCCAAGCCAGAGCATGTTCGGCGAATGGAAATCGCGCATCGCAAGCACGCGCGTATCCTTCGCGACGACCGGAAGCAGTTCCGACCAGAGGGCACGATAATCGCTACGCATCGCCTCGTCGGTCTCGCGCCCGCGTTTGGCGGGCAGATACCAGTCTGTCAGGAGTTCGGTTTCAATCGCCAGCGCCGCATCGTCATAATGCGGCAGCGTGTAGCTCCCGCCATTCGGCAACGGCAACGAGGACGGCGCGCCGAGCTTCGCCCAGGTGGCATGCCAGACGATCAGCGCATCGACACCGGCGCGATACATATCATCGAGCGGAACGCCGCCGGGGCCTTCGCCTGCATCGATCGCGTCGCCATAAAGCGCGTCGCCGAGATCCTCGAGCAGCAGCAACCCGGTCGGCACGTCATGCGCGATCAGGTCCGGCGCAGAAAGACCGGCCTCTTTCAGCGCCGCGCCGACGGCGACGAAGGGCCGGCAATCTTCCGCGAGATGGGCGATGGCGGAATAGGCGCGGCGGACGCCATCCGGCGTGTTGACCAGCGGCGGACCATCGGGACCGGGTGGCGCATCCATCAGGACGGCCTTGCCCTTCGGCCCCGCGATACGCTCGTAGCGCCGCGTCGAGGCGTCGCCGGCGAGCGGCGCACGCCGCGCATCGCCCCAGCCCGCCTCGTCCAGAAAGGCGCGGATCAGTTCCTCGCGCGTCTTCATGCGTTCTTCAATCCCTCGACGCGCCGGGCCCAGCTGCCATGTCCCGTCAGCCGCGCCTCGCGCCCGCCGCCTTCTCCCACGAGATGGATGGCGATGTCGAGACGGTCTTGCGGCAGGAGCCCAAGCTTCTCCGGCCATTCGACCAGCAAGGCGCCTTCGTCCAGCGCGTCGGCGAGGCCGAGCTCGGCGGCGTCCTCTGGCTGCTCGATCCGGTAGAGATCCACATGGGTGAGAAGAATGTCCGGCGCCTCATAGGTCTGGACGATGGTGAAGGTGGGGCTCGGCACCTCTTCCTCGGGATCACTCAGCCGGGCGCGGATCGTGGCCCGGGCAAGCGCCGTCTTCCCGGCACCGAGGTCGCCCCGGAGTGCGACGAAGTCGCCGGGAACCAGCAGAGCCGCCAGAGCCGCGCCGAGCCGTGCCGTCGCCGCCTCGTCGGGCAACGGCACCGTCAATTCAGCCAGAAATGAGTTCGCGGAGGCGGACATGGCCGGCATAGGAAGAAAATCGCTCCCTCTTGTCAATTTCTCCGGCACCCGCGCAAGGCCGGTTTCCGGCTTCGGGCTTAAGGCGGATTTAACCCGATAATTTTATAATTTTACCATATGCCGGGAGAGAAGCCTTGCTCGAGCTTATTGCGCGCACATCGGCCGACGTCCACCCCGTCCGGATCGACAATCCGGCGCTAGCTGCATTTCACGCCTATTGGGACGAAAAACGGGGCAGCCGCGCCATGCCGTTCCGCGCCGAACTCGACCCGGCAGAGTTCCGCAACTATCTCGGCTGGATCGTGATGGCAGAGGCCCTGCCCGATTACAGCGATTTCCGCTATCGGCTCATCGGCACCAAGATCACGCGTTATTTCCAGGCCGACAACACCGGCAGGACCGTCACCGATACGTTTCGCCGCTTCGGCCCGAAGACCGTGGACAGCATATTGTCCGTCTATCGCGAGGCAACTCGCGGCGGACGGCCCGTGCGTGTGCAGGGCGAGGCCGACTGGCTCGACGATTATCAGACCTTCGACGCGCTGTTTCTGCCTCTCAGCGACGAGACCGGACGCAGCAATGTGCTCATGAACGTCTTTACCTTCGACCTGGACAAGGCCATCCAGCGCAGCGGGGGCATGTTGCGCTGAGCGCCACAGGAGACCGACGACCCTCCGCGCACTTGCATTGCGCCGGAGGAGGAAGAGTGCCAATGACCAAGCCGGCAGATCGTTTGCGCGCAAACACCGAAGTCGACCCGCAACGGCTCGACCATCCGTCGCTTGCTGCCGTCAAGGCCTATTGGGATCGAAAGCGCGGGACACGGACGATGCCGGCGCGGGCCGATATCGATGCCGTCGATCTCAAGGACCATCTCGGCTGGATGCTGCTGCTCGATGCGATCGGCGATTACGAGGATTTCCGCTTTCGCCTCATCGGCACGAAAGTCACGCGCTACTTCTTCGTCGAGGCGACGGGAAAGACCGTGACCGAAGCCTTCGCGCCTTTCGGGCCGGGCGTCGTCAACGGTGTGCTCGCGGTCTACCGCAAGACCGCGCGCGACGGCATTCCGGTCCGCGCCTTCGGCGACGCCGGCTGGCTTGGCCGCGATTATTACGATTTCGATGCGCTCTATCTGCCGCTTTCAGACGACGGGCTCAAAGCGAACAAGGTGCTCTGCGTTTTCACCTTCGATTACCGCCGTGTCGCCGCCCGCGCCGAAAACGCGCTCGGATAAGGGCGGCGGACGCCGCAAGCGTCCGGGGACTTTAAAAGCCGTTTAACTCCGTCGAAGCATGATGGGTAACGGCCCCCTCTTCGAGTTGCCTTGTATGCCCTATTCCATGCCCGAGATTGCCGTCGATCCTTCGCGTCTCGAACAGCCTGTTCTCGCCGCATTGAAGGCGTATTGGGACGAGCAGCGCGGCGAACGCATGATGCCGGCGCGCGGCGATCTCGACCCCGTCGATCTCAAATCCTATCTCGGCTGGATCGCCATGCTCGATGCGATGCCCGGCTTCGAGGATTTTCGCTACCGACTCGTGGGCACCCGGATCGCCGACTATTTCCCGATCGACGGCACGGGTCAGACGATCCGCCAAGCCTTCGCCCCCTTCGACAACGACGTCGTGACCGCCGTCCTCGCGCTCCATCAGCAAGTTGCGCGGGACCGGCGTCCCCTTCACCTGTCGGGGGCCCCTGGCCGGCCGGGCGGGGCGCAGTTTGCCTATGAGGCCCTTATCCTTCCCTTGTCGGATAACGGCGCCACGACCGACAAGCTGATGATCGGCTTTACCTTCGACCATGCCGCAGTCACGATTGCCAACAAGCGTCGTGCCTTCGCCTGAGCTTCCTCGTCCGGCATTTGGCATTTCCGAACAATTCCATTATAGAAGTTGACGCATCCGTCATTTTTGTGGCGTGCTTGCAGTCGAGGAGATGTGGATCTCCGCCGGCGCCGCGGCATCCTGTCCGCCATTGATCGGTGACGGGCGGACAGTGGCTCTGTAAAAGGCGAACAACAGCCTTTTGGAAGAACAAGCGCAGGTAGAGCGGGAGGAGCGGGCATGAGCGAACACGGGGTCGTCATCATCGGCGCAGGCCAGGCTGCCGCGCAGGCGGTGCTGTCGCTCAGGACCGAAGGCTATGAAGGGCCTATCCGCATGATCGGCGACGAGCCGCAGCCGCCCTATCAGCGCCCGCCTCTATCGAAGAAGTTTCTGGCCGGCGAAATCGGTTTCGACCGGGTCGAGTTGAAGCCCGCCGAATTCTATGCGAGCGCTGGCTGCGAGCTGCTGCTGTCGACGCGGGTTGCGGCCATCGAGCGGCCGAAGAAGCTCGTGCTGACCGGCGATGGACGCGAGATAGCTTACGACAAGCTCATCATCGCGACGGGAAGCCGCGTCCGCGAGATCAACGTGCCGGGCTTCGATCTCGAAGGCGTGCATTATCTGCGCTCGGTCGGCGACGTCCATGACATCCAGAGCCACTTCAAGCCGGGGGCGAAGCTCGTCGTCGTCGGCGGCGGCTATATCGGACTCGAAGTTGCGGCGGTGGCGAAGAAGAACGGCATCGAGGTCACCGTGCTCGAGACCGCCGACCGCGTGATGGCGCGCGTCGTCGATCCGATCGTCTCCACATTCTACGAGCGCATTCACCGCGCGGAAGGCGTCGTCATCCGCACCGGCGTCACCGTCGACGGGTTCGAAGGCGAAGGCGGCCGCGTAACCCGCGTCGTTTCGGGCGAAGGCGAGAGCTTCCCTTGCGACTTCGTCGTGGTCGGCATCGGCATCATTCCGAACACGGAGCTGGCCGCCGCCGCCGGCATCACGGTCGAGAACGGCATCGTCGTCGACGAATGCGGCCGGACGAGCGATCCGGACATCTATGCCGCGGGCGACTGCTCCAACCATCCAAACGGGATCTACGGCCGCAGGCTCCGCCTCGAAAGCGTGCATAACGCAATCGAACAGGGAAAGGCCGTGGCGGCGACGCTGACCGGCAAGGAGAAGCCCTACAATCAGGTGCCCTGGTTCTGGTCGGATCAATACGATCTGAAGCTGCAGATCGCCGGGCTTTCGACGGGCTATACGCAAGCCGTGGTGCGCGGCGATCCGGAGCACGGCCGCAGCTTCGCGGTCTTCTATCTGAAGGACGGTGTGCTCGTCGCGGTCGACGCCGTCAATCGTGCGCCGGAATTCATGATGGCAAAGCTGCTCATCGCCAAACACGCGAAGCTCGATCCCACGCGGCTCGCCGACGAAACGATCAACATGAAGGAAGTCGCGAACGCGTGAATGGATGCGTTCAAGCGAACAACAACCAGAACACGCAAGGAGGCGTGCCGGGACGATGACGAAAGTGACTTATGTCGAGCATGACGGCAAGGAACATACGATCGAGGTCGCCGAGGGCCTGACGCTGATGGAAGGCGCGGTCAAGAACATGGTGCCGGGCATCGATGCCGATTGCGGCGGTGCCTGCGCCTGCGCGACCTGCATGGTCTATGTACCGGAAGAGTGGCTTGCGAAGCTGCCGGCGAAGGAAGACATGGAAGAAACCATGCTCGATTTCTGCGAACACTCGCAGCCCAATTCGCGCCTCTCCTGCCAGATCAAGGCGACAAAGAACCTCGACGGCATTCGCGTGACGATGCCGGAAAGCCAGCACTGAAAAGCCGGCACCGGACAGAGTGACGGGCGCCGGCAAACCGGCGCCCCCGCACTCAGTCCGCCGCCTGCGCAAATTTCGCGGTGAGCGGCGTCAGGTCGTGGTTCTTCAACGGCATTTCGCGGATACGCTTGCCGGTGGCGGCGAAGACCGCATTGGCGACGGCCGCCGCAATGGGCGGCGTCGCCGGTTCGCCGAGGCCGCCCAACGCCGCACCGCTCTCGATCACATGCACCTCGATCGCCGGCACGTCGGCCATGCGGACCATCTCGTAGTCGGGGAAGTTCGACTGCGCGACGGCGCCCTTATCGATCGAGATCTCACCATGAAGGGCTGCCGTCAGCCCGTAGATGATGCCGGATTCGACCTGCTGTTCGACCGTGTCCGGATTGATCATGCGGCCGCAATCGACCGCGGCGACGACGCGATGCACTTTCAGCTCGCCTGACGGGCTCACCGAAACTTCGGCGACTTCGGCGACGATGGTCTTGAAGGCTTCCTGGATCGCAATGCCGCGCGCATGCCCCTTGGGAAGCGGCGTTCCCCAGCCCGCCTTTTCGGCGGCGAGTTCCAGCACGGCGAGATGACGCGGCTGATCCTTCAACAGGGCGCGGCGATATTCGAAGGGGTCCTTGCCCGCCTCATGGGCGAGTTCGTCCATGAAGCTCTCGATGAAAAACGTGTGCTGTGAATGCGCGACCGAGCGCCAGGGCCCACGGGGCACGAGCGTCGGGCTTTCGACGGAGCGGATCGACTGGTTCGCGACCGCATAGGGAATATGCGCGGCCTCTTCCGGATCGTCTTTCGAGACGTAGCGGTTATGCCAGGCGAGGGGCCGGCCGTCCTTGTCGAGGCCGACCTTGAAGACGCTCGTCACGGCGGGGCGATAGGCGTCGTGCTGGATATCGTTCTCGCGCGTGTAGACGAGCTTCACCGGCGCATCGACTTCCTTCGCGATCAGCGTCGCGAAGTCGATCTCGCTCGGAAATTCGAAGAAGCCCTTGCGTACCGGGATGCGCCGGCCGAATCCGCCGCCGAGCAGCATCGGATGCAGCGTCACGTCGTCGAACGAAAGCCCGGCGACGTCGGCGACGCGCGCCCGCGTGCCGAGTGGGTCCTGTGCGCCGACCCAGACTTCGGCCTTGCCGTCCGATTTGATCCAGACCGTGCAGTTCATCGGCTCCATGCAGGCATGGGCTAGATAAGGCACCCGGTAGGTTGCCTCGACGAGTTTCGCCGCGTCCTTCAGACCTGCATCGGCGTCGCCGATCTCGACATCCTTGGCGCCGTCACCCGCCGCAAGGTCCTTGTCATGCTGCGCGTAGATCGTCGCCGAGGACCGCGCGTCATTTCCCTTCGCATCGATCTTGAGTTCGAGGGCGGCCGCCGCCTCTTTCGCGCGCCAGAAATTGTCGGCGACGACGGCGACGCCCGACGGAAGACGCACCAGCTTCCTGACGCCGGGCCGCTTCAGGATTTCGGCTTCGTTGTAACTCACGACCTCGGCACCGAAGACGGGGACGAACTGGATCGCGGCGTAAAGCATGCCCGCGATCTGCACATCGATGCCGTATTTCGCCGTGCCGTCGACCTTGGCCGGAATGTCGAAGCGCGGGATCGGCTTGCCGACAATCGTGTAGTCCTTTGCGTTCTTGAGCAGCGGATTGGACGATGGCGAAAGCTCCGCCGCATCGGTGGCGAGGTCGGCGAAGCTCGCCGATTTGCCGGAAGCGTCATGATGCACATGGGAGAGGCGTGCGACGCATTGCGACGGGTCGACGCTCCAGCGGCGGGCGGCGGCACGGATCATCAGATCCTTCGCCGCGGCACCGGCGACGCGCATGCCATGCTGGCCGGTCCAGCGCACGGAGGACGAGCCGCCGGTGAGCTGGATGTGCATGAACTTCGCGACCTTGAGCCAGGCGGCATCGTTGACACCCGTGAGCATCGAGGGAATCTGGAGCCCCTCCGTGAAACGCTGGCCGAGCGACTCGTTGGCGAAGGCCTGTTCGGCCGGCGCCTGCACGGCCTTCACCAGCGACCAGTCGGCTTCCATCTCCTCGGCAGCCATCATGGCCAGCGCAGTGATGACGCCCTGGCCCATATCGGCATGGGGCACATAGACGGTGAGTACATTGTCGGGCGAAATCTTCAGCCAGGTCGCGACGAAGCGTTCGCCTTCCCCGGAAGCGACCTTGTCGAGCTGATGCCGACGCGAGGGGCCGGACGCCGCGTAGCCGATCAGCAATCCGCCGCCTGCAAGACCGCCGGCGATCAGAAGGCCGCGGCGTGTGGGGTTCTTGATATCCATTGTTCTTTCCCCCCTCAGGCGTTCGACAGCGAATGGATCGCGGCCCGCACGCGCGGATAGGTCCCGCAGCGGCAGACATTGGTGATCGCCTCGTCGATTTCCGCATCGGTCGGCTTCGGATTTTCCTTCAGCAGCGCCGAAACCGCCATCAACATGCCGGACTGGCAGTAGCCGCATTGCGGCACCTGCTCCGCGATCCAGGCCGCCTGGATCGGCGCGAGGGCCGCCTTCGCGCCCGAGGCTTCGGCAAGCCCCTCGATGGTGACGATCTCGCGGTTCTCGACCGAGACGACCGGCGTCACGCAGGCGCGCGTCGCCTCGCCGTCGATATGCACGGTGCAGGCGCCGCAGGATGCGATGCCGCAGCCGAACTTGGTACCCGTGAGACCGAGTTCGTCGCGCAGTACCCAGAGAAGCGGCATCTCGAGCTCCACGTCGAGCGTGTGGCTGACGCCGTTGACCTTGATCGTGACGGACATGGGTTCCTCCCCCGGGTTGCGCACGGCTCAGCGCCGGAACGAATGACCAAAAATATCATTTCGGTCATTCCGGGGGAAGGGGCGTGTCTGCAGCGACGAAGCCCGACGCACCGTGCGACGCCGCGGCTCAGCCGAAGAATGGCGCAATCCCGCCGATTCATCGGGGGCGGGATTTATTCACTTGCTATTTCACCCTGCGCCCCCACTTATGGGGTGTCATTTCGTTTTGGTTCGGCATGCTCTCTACGCTCAGATCGAGCGCCGGGCTATCCCTACTCTCAAAGATTGACACGGACGCGCATGACGCGCGGACGACACCTCTATTCCAAGGAGACACCATGTCCAACAAGGGCGCGGTAAAGTGGTTCAACAGCCAGAAGGGCTTCGGCTTCATTCAGCCGGACAATGGCGGCAACGATGTGTTCGTTCACATCTCCGCCGTCGAGCGCGCCGGGCTTTCGAACCTCAATGAAGGTCAGAAGCTCTCGTACGAGCTCGTGACGGAAAAAGGCAAGACCTCGGCCGCGAACCTCCAGCTCCTTTGAGCTGAGACGCGGGCGATATCCGGTTTCGCCGGATAGCTGCCTTCAAAAAGTTTGGACCCGGCCGGAGCGATCCGCGCCGGGTTCTTCTTTTCCGGATGCACATCCGACTACAGCCCGCGACATCGGACCGGCACTGTCGAAGATGTCCAAAACGTCGCAGCCTCTTACCCCGTCACTTTAAGGCCTGGTTTATCGATCTCCGCAAAACTGTGGGTTCACAGGGGCAAAGCGATGATCGAAATAAAGCCGACGGGCCGTGAAAGCCGTTTCGACGAAGACGAAATCATCGTCAGCAAGACTGACGTCAAAGGCCGCATCACCTACGCCAATCAGGTCTTCGCCCGCGTTGCCGGCTATACGACGAGGGAACTCCTGGGCCAGCCGCACAGCATCATCCGGCATCCGGATATGCCGCGCTGCGTCTTCAAGCTCCTCTGGGACACGATTGAGGCCAGGCAGGAAATCTTCGCCTATGTCATCAACATGGC
>CAISYL010000184.1 GCA_903889655.1 uncultured Alphaproteobacteria bacterium
CAACCGGCTCGATGGTCGTCGATATCGGCGGTGGCACGACGGAAGTCGCGGTTCTTTCGCTCGGCGGCATCGTTTATGCGCGCTCGGTGCGCGTCGGCGGTGATAAAATGGATGAGGCGATCATCGCCTATATCCGCCGTCACCATAACCTGCTGGTGGGCGAGGCTTCGGCGGAGCGCATCAAAAAGGAAGTCGGCTCGGCGGCGATCCCGTCGGACGGCGACGGGATGACGATCGAGATCAAGGGACGCGATCTCATGAACGGCGTGCCGAAGGAAATCAGGATCGGCCAGCGGCAGATTGCCGAAAGCCTCGCGGAGCCGGTCGGCGCTATCGTCGAAGCGGTGAAGGTCGCGCTCGAAGCGACGCCGCCGGAACTTGCGGCCGACATCGTCGACAAGGGCATCGTGTTGACGGGCGGCGGCGCGCTGCTCGCCAATCTCGATCAGGTTCTGCGCGACGAAACGGGACTTCCGGTTTCGATCGCCGACGACGCGCTTTCCTGCGTCGCGCTCGGCACCGGCAAGGCGCTCGAGCACATCAAGACGATGAAGCACGTCCTGTCGTCGGTCTACTGAGTACGGATGAAGGTTCCGCATGGGCGGGCTGAGAGGGCAGCGGAAGCAGTAACTTGGCTATAGATCCGAACCGGTCAGCAGTGCCGATCCGCGAAATCTCGAACAGGATTTCGCTCGTCTTCATGCTGACGCTTGCGGCGGCTCTGCTGCTGCTTGGACGCGCGGAGACCTATGTCTTCGATCGCGCGCGCCAGGTCGTTACCGATCTCGCCGCTCCGCTCCTCGAAATCGCTTCGCGGCCTGTCGCGGCGGCGCGCCATGTCGTCGAACGGACCGACGAATACGCCTATGTCTTCGACGAGAACGAGCGGCTGCGGGCCGAGAATGCGCGCCTCCTTGCGTGGAAGGAAGCCGCCCTCAAGCTCGAATCCAAGGTCGCGCGCTACGAGGCGCTTCTCAACGTCCAGGTCGACCCCGACATCAAATATGTGAGCGGCCGCGTCGTCAGCGACAATGGCGGCCCCTTCGTCGATACGGTCATCGTCAATGTCGGCCGCGAGCAGGGCGCCAAGAGCGGCGATGCCGTCGTCGACACGGACGGCCTGATCGGCCGGATCGTCGCGACCGGCGACAAGGCGAGCCGCGTCCTGCTGCTGACCGATCTGAACAGCCGCGTTCCGGTCGTCATCGAGCCGGCGCATTACAAGGCGGTTCTCTCCGGCGACAACACGGACTGGCCGAAGCTCGAATATCTGACCGTGACGGGCAGCGTCTCGCCGGGCGACCGCGTCGTCACCTCGGGCGATGGCGGCCTCATTCCGCCGGGCCTGCCGGTCGGCCTCGTCATCCAGACCAGCGACGGCTTCCTGCGCGTTCAGACGTTTGCCGATCGCGATCGGCTCGATTTCGTGCGGGTCCTCAAATATGAATTCCCGAGTCAGGTCAACCGGCAGGATCCGCCGGCCGTTCTGCTGGGGCCGCCGGCCCAGCCCAAGCCCGTCGTGCAGGTGAAGCCCGCCGAA
>CAISYL010000185.1 GCA_903889655.1 uncultured Alphaproteobacteria bacterium
GATCGCCTTGAACTTGGCCGCCGATACCGGATCGCCGAAATCGACGAGCACAGGTTCGAACGGCGTTCCGTTTTCATAAAGCGCCGTCAGCACCTTCATGCAGAAGGACGACAGTGGATGGTAATAGAGCTTCAGCGTCATCTCGAAAATCCTCCCGTTATCCCGGTCTTCATTTCGGACCCTTCCGCAGAGAAGGGCCCCGCGTTTCTTCAGGCCGCTTCGTAGTTCAGCAGAACATTGCCGTTGGCGAAGCTCCGCGTGCCGGTCAGCTTCAGCGCAAGCCTCTCCCTGATCCCGTCGAAGAGCCTTTTGCCCTGTCCGAGCGCAAGCGGATTGACGACGAACTGGAACGCGTCGATGAGCCGTTCTTCGGCGAGCTGCGTGATGATGATGCCGCTACCGAGAATTGCCATGTCCGGGCCCGGCTCGTCTTTCATCTTCCGCACGGCGCCGGCGATGTCGCTGCCCACGAGTTGTGTATTGGCCCATGTCGCCCTGGTCATGGTTTTCGAAAACACGATCTTGGGCGCGCTGTTCATCCGCTCGGCGACGGCGGGATTGTTCTCCCTTGCGAGCGGCGTCGGCCAATAGGCATTCATGAGATCGTAGGTGACGCGACCGAAAAGCAGCACGCCGCCGCCTTTCGCGTTCTCGACGCCGAAGGCGGTCCATTCGGGATCGCTCTTGTGGGCCCAGCCCATGTCGCCTTGCGCGTCGGCATAGTAGCCGTCGAGCGTGATCATCAGGAAGGAAGAGAGCTTGCGCATCGCTACTGCGCTTTCGCCGCGCCGGTCCAGGCCGGCCCGCTGAATTCCGCCTCTATGTCGAAGTTCACCTCGTCGCCGACGCCCATGGTCGTGCCCGGCGCCGGAATGCCGTAGGCGATGCCGAAATCCGAGCGCTTGAGCTTGCCCGTCGCCGAGAAGCCGATGCGTGCATGCGGGTCCATCTCGAAGCCGGCATAGCCGCCGTTGAAGCGCACGTCGAGCGTCACCGGCTTCGTCACGCCGTGCAGCGTGAAGTCGCCCGTCACCTTCGCCGTCTTCGCGCCCGTGACCTTCACCGAGGTGGTGTGGAAACTCATCTGCGGATATTTCGCCGCATCGAGCCACTGGTCGCCCAGAAGCTGTTCGGTGAAGCCCGCCGGCGGATTGTCGAGGTCGAGCGATTTCGGATCGATGGTCGCGTCGATCCGCGCCGCCGCGGGCTTCGCCGGATCGATCTTCAGCGTCGCGTCGAATTGAGAGAAGCGCGCCGTATAGAGCGAAAAGCCGAGATGGTTGACGCGGAAGGTAAGGCTCGCATGCGCCTTGTCGAGCGTATAGGTTCCCGCCGGCGCGACGGGCGCGGCGGCGGCCCAAACCGGCCCCGTCGTCAGCGCGGCGAATGCCAGTCCCGCCAGCGCGGCAAACAATCTCTTCATCCATTCCTCCTCTGAATATGCCGTTGTCCGCGTCTAACCTTCATAGGCGCGCCACAGCTCCGCAATATCGATCTTCGTCATGCCCAATATCGCCTTCATGACACGCTGGCTCCGGACAGGGTCGGGACCGCTCATCAGTTCTCCCAGCGCGCGCGGAACGATCTGCCAGGAGAGCCCGAACTTGTCTTTCAACCAGCCGCACTGGCTCGGCGCACCTTCCGCCGTGAGCTTCTGCCAGTAACGGTCTACCTCGTCCTGCGTCTCGCAATCGACGACGAAGGATATCGCTTCCGTGAATTTGAAATGCGGTCCCCCGTTCAGCGCCGTGACGGGCAGGCCGTCGAGTTCGAAGGAAACGGTCATCACGCTTCCCTTCGGCCCCGGGCCGGCCTCGCCATAGCGCGCGACCTTGCCGATCTTCGAATTCGGAAAGAGAGAGACGTAGAAATTCACGGCCTCCTCGGCCTGATCGTCGAACCACAGAAACGGCGAAATCCTGCTCCCCATCTTTCCTCCTCCTATTTTTCGGCTTCGGCTTTCAGCGCCGTCAGCCCGTCTTCGAAATCCTTGCCGGCCATTTTGTCCATGCTGATGAAGAGGCTCATCAGCTTGCCGATGAAGGGCTGCCGTCCGTACGTCGCCCAGGTCACCTCCGTCTCGCCATTCTTCGGCGTCATCGTGAACTCGGCGGTGTTATGCGCCTCGAAAGGGCTGAAGAAATCGAGTTTGATGACGATCTTCGACGGCGGTACGGCCTCGAGGATTTCCATGCGGCCGCTGCCGATATTCTTGTCGCCGTCCCAGCTGTAGATCGCGCCGGCGCCCGTCGCAGCGCCTTCGTAGCCGCGCTTCATCTGCGGGTCGCGATGTTCATAGGGCGACCACAGACCCCAGCGGCGGAAATCGGCGATCAGCGGATAGATCTTCTCCGGCGGCGCCTTGACGCTCGTCCGGCGCTCGATGCGGAACGTGTCGGGCCTTGTCGCCGCGTAAAGGAGAAGCGCCGCGATGGCGACGACGAGAACGGCGACGATGATAGCGATGATCTTCACGGTCTTCCCCCTTTGATTGGCGCTATTACGGAGCCGGACGATCGAGAAAATCGTCGAGGCGGTCAAATGTGCTGGTCCAGCCTCCTTGATGCCCGTCGCGCTCCGCCGCGGAGGGGAGCCCTGTCTGGCGGAAGACGAGCCTTGTCCTGCCGTCCTGCTCGGTGAAAACGGCCGTCACGAGCATCTCATGCCCATGTGCGGGGTGCGGCTCGTCCCATGCGAATGTGTAGACGAGCTTCTCCGGCACCGTGATTTCGCGGTAGTGGCCCCCTTGCCAGAGGTCCGGTCCGCCATGAACGGGCCTGAGGCAGGCGCGCCATGCACCGCCCGGCCGCAGATCCATCTCGACATGCACGGCGGGAAAGTCCCGCGGCCCCAGCCATTGCTTCATCTGTTCGGGATCGGTCCATGCCCTGAAGACGATCTCGCGCGGCGCATTGAAAACGCGCGTGAGATAGAGTTCGGCGCCGCCTCCGTCCGCGCGGGCCACGGGGTCTCCGGTCGTCATGCTCATCTCCCTTGATGTGGTGCCGCGATCAGCCCGGCGCGCCGGGCAGGGGATGCGCGAAGCTCCAGCTATGCCCGAAGGGGTCGCGGATTTTGGCGTAGCGCGCGCCCCAGAAGGAATCCCACGGAGCGAGCGTCACGGTCGCGCCGGCATCGGCGGCGCGCTTCACCGCCGCGTCGCAATCCGGCACCTCGAGATGTAGCGTCACCGACGTGCCGCCCAGCGCGGAAGGCGCGGTCTCGCCGTGCGAACCCCTGTGCTCCGGAAAATCGTCGTGGAGATAGACCTTCGCGCCGTTGACCAGAAGTTCGGCATGCATCAGCCGCACGCCGTCGTCGGAGGGCAGGCGCATCAGTTCGGTTGCGCCGAGCGCCGTCTTGTAGAACGCGATGGCGGCTTCGGCGCCAGCCACCACGAGATGCGGCACGAGGCTTTGCGGCCCGGAAATTTGCGTGTCGGTCATGTCTCCTCCCTCTTCCGAACGGATCAGCTCTTGCGTTTGCGGCTCTTTGCGCCCGCATCCTTGGCCTGCAATTCATTCAGGTAGACGTCGAGCCTGTCGAAGCTCTGGTCCCAGAAGATGCGATAATGTTCGAGCCAGTCATGCACATCCTTGAGCGCGCCCGGTTCGATCCGGCAGGGCCGCCACTGCGCCTCGCGCCCGCGTGCGATCAGTCCCGCCTGTTCCAGCACCTTGAGGTGCTTCGAGATCGCCGGCCCGCTGATGTCGAAAGGCTTGGCGAGTTCCTTCACAGACGCCTCGCCGCGCGACAGCCGGGCAAGGATCGCGCGCCGCGTCGGATCGGCGAGGGCGGCGAAAGTGGCGCTGAGATGGTCGGTGTGCGTCATTGTGAACCGAAGAGTTAAGTAACGTACTGGTTAAATACGGTCGAAGCCTGCTCCCTGTCAAGCGGGCCGGTCAGGACCGTTCGAGTTCCGATTTATGAGCAGTTATGCCAAATAGAGTGTTCGGGGCGAGCAAAAGAGGCGGCGTTAAAAACAGGTGGAACCTGAACAATGCTGCATATACCGGGCGTTGATGCTTCGGAACTTCTGTTCCATTGCGCCGGTATGAACCAATAATTCTATGAATTTCATTATTTGCATTGCTTAAAACGTCCAGTTCATCACATTGTGACACGGGACGTGCCGCGAGTCGCGGGACGCGAAAAATGGCTTCAATAAAAAATGTCGGAAACTGGTCGCGTGGCGCTTCGCCGCCGCTGCATCGTCGTTGCGCGCAATGAATTCAAGACGCCGCGCCTCCATTTGCTTCTGCCGATAGCCGCGACGGCCGCCCTGCTGGCCGGCGGCGCGCGGGCCGATGTCCACGACCCGCTCGACAATACGGACACCTTCGACAACGCCGAAGAATATAACGGCGATATCGCCAGCAACACCGGCAACATCAGTAACAACGAGCCCGGCGTGTGGACCGGCACAGTCAGCAACGGCACCGGCTTGGTCACCAATTCCTGGATATGGAACGGCGACGTCGCCAGCAACGCAGGTTCGATCACCAACAATGCCGATGCCGTCTGGACCGGCGACGTGGTGACGAATGACAGTCAGCTATGGAACGGCGGCACCTGGAACGGCGACGTGCTGGGCAACAGCAACATCATCTATACCCTGGAGGGCAGCACCTGGACCGGCAACGTGGTCGCCCAGACCGACGGCACGGTTTTCAACATGGGAACCTGGACGGGCGACGTCGAAACCAATAACGGCTATGTCTATCAGTGGGGCGGCGCCTGGGTGGGCGACGTTCTCAGCAACGACCGCGACATCCTCGTCGTGGCCGGCACCTGGACCGGCGATGTCGTGACGAATGCCGGGAGCCTCGTCAATCGCGCCGCCTGGACCGGCGACGTGCTGGCCAACACCGGAACGGTCGAAAACGACGCCGGTGGAATCTGGACGGGCGACGTCACCAACGGGACCGGCACGCTCCACAACTATGGAAGCTGGATCGGCAACGTCAAAGGCAATCTCGGCTCTTTCTACAACGACGGCGCCGATGCCGTCTGGACCGGCGATGTCATAGGCAGCGACTCCCAGATCATGAATGAGAACGGCGCCACCTGGAATGGCGACGTCAGAGGCAACAACAATGCCATCTTCAACGAGGCGGGCAGCACCTGGAACGGCGACGTGATCGCCAATGGCGGCGGCAGCAATGCGCGTGCACTGATCGACAATTACGGAACCTGGAACGGCGACGTCAAAGGCAATGCCGTCACGGTCTACAATGACTTCGCATGGAACGGCGATGTAACCGGAAATGCCGGCAAGGTCATAAATTATGCGGGCGTCTGGACGGGCGACGTCACCGGCAATACGGGCATGGTCAGCAACCGGTCCGGCGTCATCTGGAACGGCGACGTGACAGGCAACGACGGCACCGTCGAAAACCGGCTCGGCGGAACCTGGAACGGCAGCGTGCTCGCCAATAATGGCACCATCAACAACAAGGGCGTCTGGACCGGCGACGTGTTGGGCAATGCCGGAGGCATCGAGAACGACGCTGGGGCGAGCTGGAAGGGCGACGTCACCAACGGGGCGACCGGCGGGGTCACGAACTACGGGAGCTGGACCGGCAACGTGGTCGCCAATGACGGCTTTTTCTACAATAGCGGCGCCGACGCCGTGTGGACCGGCGACGTGCTGACCACCAACAATCAGATTCTCAACCAGAACGGTGGTGCCTGGAAGGGCGACATCCTCGCCAACAACAATGCCATCTTCAACCAGGTGGGCAGCACCTGGACCGGCGACGTGATCGACAATGGCGGCGGCAGCAATCCTTATGCGCAGATCAACAACGAGGCGACCTGGATCGGCGACGTTGTGGGCAATCACGGCAGCGTCTACAGCACCGGTACGTGGACGGGTAAGGTTCTCGGCAATAACCACGACATCATCCTGATCGACAGCATCTGGAACGGCGATGTGGTGGCGAATGCCAATGGAGGCAGGGTTATCAATCTCGGCGGCGTCTGGACCGGCGATGTGCTGGCCAATAGCGGCCTCATCCTGAACGTGCAAGGAGTCTGGGACGACGTCGACGCCGGACCGCCCTTGTGGATCGGCGACGTCGCCAGCAATGCCGGCATCATCGACAACCGGGCGGAGGGAACCTGGACCGGCGCGGTGTTGTCCAATGCCGGTACCATCAACACGAAAGGTATCTGGAACGGCGCCTTCACCAATGCCGGGACTGTCAACGCCCAGAACCGTATCAACGGCGCCTTCGACAATAGCGGCACCCTCAACGTGACCGGCTCGCTGGCGGGCATTACGACCTTGACCAACACCGGCACGATCGACATGCGCGGCAACGGCGCGGCGCAGACGCTCTCCGCCGCGAACGCGATCTTCGGGCCCAATTCTGTCTATGCGCTCGACGTCGACGCCGCCGGCAACAGCGACACGATCGCCGTCGCCGGAACGGCGGCGCTGGGCGGCACCGTCCGCGTCGCCGTGGCAACCGGCACGCCCTATAACGCAAGCACCGTCTACACCATCCTGACCGCCGACAACGTCGTCGGCGAATTCCAGTCCGTCACCACCGATCTGACCTTTCTGACGCCGCGGCTGAGCTATGAGACCGATGCCGTCGAGCTGACGCTGCTGCGCAACGATGTCGGCTTCGGTTCCGTCGGCACGACCGCCAATCAGCAGGCGACGGGCGGGGGCGTCGAAACGCTCGGCAACGGCAACGACATCTATGATGCGGTGCTGTGGCTGAACGCGGATCAGGCGGCACATGCCTTCGATGCTCTTTCGGGGGAGGCCTACAATTCCATCGAAGGCGCCCAGGTCGAGGACGCCGGTCTTCTCGCCGACATCCTGACCGGCCGTCTGGACGAAGCCCTCGACGCATCGGCGGAGGGCGCCCGCGTCGCCTCGAACGATGAAGGCTTCATGCCTTCGATGCCCGGCCGCAGCACACGGGTGTGGGGCCAGGTCTATGGCCGGCAGAGCAGCGTCGCGACCGGCGGCGGCACCGCCGGCATGGCCTCCACGACGGGCGGCTTCGCGGGCGGCTTCGACGGGCTGGTCGGCGACTGGCGCCTCGGCATGATGCTTCACGTCGGCCGCAGCCGTAACGAAGTCTCGGGCCTCAATTCTTCCGCCGACAGCACCGATTACGGCCTCGGCGCCTATGCCGGACATCAGTGGGGCCGCACGCGGCTTTCGCTCGGCGCGAGCTACACGCGCCACGACATCGACGCAGACCGCCACGTCGCCTTCATGGGCTTCACCGACACGGTCTCGGCCGATTATGCGTCGGGCACGGCGCAGGTCTTCGGCAAGCTCTCGCAGCGTTTCGACATCGAGGCGGTCTCGCTCTCGCCCTATGCGAGCCTCGCCTATGTGCGCGACGACACGGACGGCTTCACCGAAACCGGCGGCGCCGCCGCGCTCACCAGCGAAAGCAGCCATCTCAACGCCGCCTTCACCACAATCGGCCTCGAAGCCGGCCGCAAATTCACCGTCGGCGACGGCATCCGCATGGGCGCGCGCGGAAATCTCGGCTGGCGCCACATCTTCGCGGACGCGCCGGAAAGCGTGCATCGTTTCGCGGATGGCGCCGACTTCTCGGTCTCCGGCGCACCGATCGACGGCGACGCGCTTGTCGGCGGCGCAGGCCTCGACATCGGCGCAAGCTCCTCGCTCGATGTGAGCTATGAAACCCGCATCGGCGGCGGCAATGGCGGCCACGCCTTGACGGGCACATGGACGATGCGGTTCTGAAGCAGGCGCGGGCCGAGGCTCAGGCACAGGCGAGGGCTCAGGCGTCCTCGTCCGTCAGCCTGCCTTCCATCCGGCAGACCGCGCCGCTCTCGGGATAGTCGAGCGCGATGGTGCCGCCGATCTCGCGGGCGAGAACGCCGGAGAGCATCACGGTGCCGAAGCCGCGCCGCGCGGGCGGGCTGACGGGCGGCCCGCCGCTTTCCCGCCAGTCGAGCGTGAAGGCGCCGCCCGCTTGGCGCTCATGCGTCCAGACGATGTCGATCCGCCCGCCCGGCGCCGACAGCGCGCCGTATTTCGCCGCATTGGTCGCAAGCTCGTGCACCGCCAGCGAGATCGTCTGCACCTGCCGCGGCGTCAGCGGCACGGGCGGTCCGTCGAGCGCGATGGGTCCGCCCGCGCCGTTCTCCGGCTCATATCCGAAAGGCTGCAGCGCCAGGGCGAGGGCGTCGCGAAGGTCCGCGCCGGTCCAGTTCTCCTCCAGCAGCAGGTTCTGCACCGAGGCGAGCGCGTGGATGCGCGCGATCAGATCGTCGCGTGCCTCCCTCATGCTCTTGCCCTCGACCAGCGACTGGTGCGCGATCGCCTGCACCGAGGCCAGCGAGTTCTTGACGCGGTGGTTCAGCTCCCGGAGCAGCATGTCGTTATGCCGGTCGAGTTCGTATTCCGCCGTCACGTCGACGGCGTTCTGCATCACGAAGCCGATCTCGCCGCGCTCGTCGGCAACGGGCACATGCGTGCAGGTCCAGACGACCCGCTTCATGCCGCCGCCCGGCACCGGGATCGAGAAGGGCTCCGTGGTCAGTACGTTCTCCTCGCCCCCGAGCGCCCGCTCGAAGGCCGACCTGAACAGCGCCACGCGCTCCGGCGCCTCCGGAAAGGCGTCGAACACATAGCGGCCCCGAATGTCGGAAAGTTCGCGCATCGTCGTGCGCAGATAGGCGTCGTTGGCATAGACGATGGTGAGCGACCGGTCCATCACCATGAGCTGCGTCGGCACCCGGTCGAAAAGGGTGTGAAAGCTCAACGCGCTGGTTACTTGCCGGTCCATGTAGACGGGATACTGGCGCATAATGAAGACGATCCTCGGGCCAAGCTGCTCCGGGGAACTCAAGTAATGACGATGCACCATCCGGGGCCGCGCGTCCATATTGCATGAACGGGGCGGCGGGACGTTGCCCCACGGCAACCCCCGGAGTCTTTTTTGGCGCGCGGGGAACTTTTCCACCGCATGGCGCCCGGCCGCCGCCGGCGAACGCCGCGCCTCCCAATATGCGCGCGCGTGTGTGCGTGTGCGCGAATGTCGCCGCGCGCGCCGGCCTTACGCGCCTCACCCGATCTCCAGCGCCGAAATCTCTCCGTCCACGGATAGAGAAAACCGGTAGGTCAGCTCGACCGGGCTCCCCGGAAAATTCCCGCTGACGCGCGCGACGACGAGCCGCCGCCCGCCTTCCTCCCGCGTCGACAGCGGCTCGGCCGTGAAGCTGTATTTCGCGCGCGCCGCCTCCATCCAGGCGCGGATTGCCGCGCGGCCCACATGCTCGTGCCCCTCGTCGCGGACGCGGGCCTCGGCGGAAAAGCAGGCGGCGAGCGCGTCGATGTCGCGCTCGGCCTGCGCGGCGAAATAGCGGGCGAGCGGGGCGGGCAGGGCGGCGGTCGTGAATTCGGTCGTCATGGCGGGGGCTCCTCGGGGTCCATCGGTTTCGTTGTGACGAACCCCATGTGTTCCTATACTCGCGCCATGACAAGAACCGACAAAAAGGTTAGCTACTCACCCACGGGTAAGCCCGAGGACGTGACGCCCGAAATGGCGGCGCAGGGCATCGACGAGGTCTTCCGCATCCTCGACGGCCGCTGGAAGATGCTGATCCTCTTCCAGCTCTTCGCGGGCGGCGTCCGCCGCTTCTCGGAACTCGAACGCGCGATCCCCGCCGTCTCGCAGAAAATGCTGGCCCAGCACCTGCGCGAACTCGAACGCGACGGCGTCGTCGCCCGCAAGGTCCACCCGGAAGTACCGCCGAAAGTGGAATATCAGCTCACGGAATGGGGTGCCGCCCTCTGTCCCGCGCTCGACATGCTGCTGGAATGGCGGGCGGGGAAGGGCGAAAGCCGCTGACCTCTCCCGGGCCCTCTCCCTTGAGGGCCGAGGCGGATGAGTGATCGGTCCACCGGACCGATAACCCGCCGAAGGGTTGGAAGGGAGAAGCCCCGCGCCGAAGCCCTTTCCGCGAAATTCCTGCTACATTCGGCGAAACTCAGCCGGCGGAAGGAAGCGCCCATGCACCCGCGCGACAGCTTCAACGACGTGGCCGAACTTTACGAGGGCGTGCGCCCCGGCTATCCACAGGCGCTCTTCGACGACATGGCCGCCCTCGCGCATCTCGCGCCCAGCGACCCGGTGCTCGAGGTCGGCTGCGGAACGGGGCAGGCGACGCGGAGCCTCGCCCGCGCGGGTTACGAGGTGCTGGCGACCGATCCGGGACCGGATCTCATCCGCGTCGCGGCCTCGGCGCTGGCGGACCTTCCCAATGTGCGCTTCGCCGTCGGCCGCTTCGAGGACCTCGCGCCCGCGCCGGGCGCCTATGCGCTCGTCGCCGCCGCGCAAAGCTGGCACTGGGTCGCGCCCGAGCGGCGCTTCGCGCAGGCCGCCGCCGCGCTCCGGCCGGGCGGCGCGCTCGCCGTCTTCGGCAATGTGCCGGTCGGCCTCTCGCCCGCGATGCTCGCCGCGCTGACCCGCATCTACGACACCCACGCGCCCGGCCTCTGGGGCCCGCCGCCCGAAACCTGGTATCTGCCCTCGGGGCCGGTCGCCGGCCTCTTCGCCGAAGCGCCGGACTTCGCCCCCGTCGCGCATCGCGGCTACGCATGGACCTGGGCGCTCGACGCGCCGACCTATATCGCCTTCCTCCGTACACGTTCCGACCTGCAAACCCTCGCCCCTACCACCCGCGAACAGATCTTCGCCGCCATCGCGGACGCCATCGCGGACCAGGGCGGCCGCTTCGAGATCGCCTACGAGGCGCATCTTTATGTGGCGCGGAAGAGGTGAGGAAAAACGCTGCAAGACGGTTGACGTAAGGAGAAGGTTTTACCGCCGTCGTCCGGCGAAACTAGACGGCTTTGAAAATTCGGCCTATCTCGCCCTCAGAAGCGGAGTGCAGAGGAGTGCATGTCCAAGACAACTTCTTTTCCATGACGTAGAGCGACCAATCATTTGGCGCGACGATGGCAAATACACAAAACCCACCAGATTTCTTGGCGACCGAGCTCCATGTTCCACGATCCGTGAAGGAAGGGGTTGGTGTTCCAGATGGATGCGTATGCCATTCCCCCAAGTATGTTTTGGTTTGGCCGGAGAGTCGCCACGCTCGATCAGCCGTATACTGATGAATTGGATCTACCTTAACGAATGAAGTCGCTAACGACTGATCGTTTGGACCCGGCGTTGTGTAGTCGGTTACTTCGATGTGCGGGCCTCTGTACTGACCGATCAGTATCCCGCCTCGTTCAGAACGCCCCGAACAGTTTGCAGTTTCGCCCTCGAAGTGATTCAGTATCTCATGTCTGACAAGTACATATCCCTCGAACCGCTCAATTCCGAGCAACCGCGCAGGCGGGGCACTCATCGCGCTTCGAGGGATTTTTGTCATTTACTGCCCGTGTCTTGCTGTCATCAATTGAAATTGTACGAAGGCGGGGTGACGGATCACCGTTGCACCAATCCAATGCGATATTGAAACCAAGCGCCGCAGCAATAGTAGGGGCAGCTACACCGTAGGGGATAAATCGCCCTTCACCGCACGCTGCCGCTGTCCATTCTGCGGTTACGTCAGCTTTCGTGGGCTTGAATCGCCAATCTGGTGGATTGCCGGTCTTCAGGCATTTGAAACATCCATGAGGGCCGTCATCAACCAATATGCCCTGTGCAGCAACACCATTGCCAAACAACCATACGTGAAGTCTTGCCGGCACTTCATTGCATTGCCGATGCGAATTGAGAAAGAAGTCATTGATTGAAACGGACAAGGCTTCCTCGCCCGTTGCATCGATCACCAATTGCCGTGCATGTAAATGAGGAAGGTATGATACGGCCTCTTGGTGGATAGCCGAAATGTTTGCATCAGGAAATTGACGCAACAACTCCTCTTTCAGGGCGTCGGTCTTCCATTTTCCAATATGGGGCATGCCAAGATAATGCCGTCCAATGTTCCCAGGTTCCAAAGACTGGTTATCCAACAAAAGCAGGGAGCCGCCCTCATGCCCGGCACCACTTTGAACCAGCATCTTTGCGAGGTGGCTACCGATAGTGCCACAGCCAATAATGGCAATACGTTTGCCGACAAGCGGCTTCTGATGGTGCATGTTGCGCCCAAAAATGAACTTGTGATCAATTCTACTACCTGACAATCGCTCGATCGGTTGCTTGTTAGCATTCATTCTCAGCCAGTGGCTCAGGGCTACCTTTCGCTGTAGTGTTTTTGTCGCAATGCGAAGACTTGGTATCTGGATGCCGACACATCCATTCGGCGCGTTGAGAAACATGGGCACGAGATACGGGAATCCACTTGCCAAGAGTTCAAATACTCTGCTTTCGTCGCATAACCCCGAGCTAACAACATACGTTACGAAGTCGCCCAAAGTTTGAGGTCGTGTTTGTCCCGGAACGAAAGTTAGTTCAGTCGCCGAGTCGAGCACACACGCTTTAGACCCTCTGTGCTTTGTGTTGCCCAACTCGACGCCAAGTCTTTTGACGACAGCGGGGTCTCGATATAAAACTTTTCGGCCATCAGCCAACGGATAAAATAACGCCTGCTGATCGCCTCCTGAACTGAGATCATAGTAAAATATCGCTTCGCCCCAATGCTGAGGAAATTCAGCCGCGATCTCGTCCGCCAGTCGCTTGTGGGTTAGTGCTCTTTCCAGCCCTTTTCTCGCCAGCTCGATGCAAAGCAGAGCGGAACCAGCAACATCGTACCGGTCCAGCACAACATCGCCATTACTCGCAAAACACAAACCGCCGGCTGCATCCAAATGGGCTATTACGTCCGGCGCTTCCTGCTCCGGATGAAGGAGCTGTGCATCAGGTAAGCAGGTAAACTCCAAATCTTGGAACGTGATAGCAGCAGCCACTTTCCGGCCCACAGCTTCAAGCGTTCCTACAAATCGCAACGCCCCAATCGTCTTACGGTCTCGCTTGAAGCCCCGGGCCACAAGTGTTTGGTAGAGTTCCTGCTGACGACTATCAGCGCTCATCCAGAAATCGTACGGGGAACTGCGGGAGCGGCGACACGGCGCGGCTCGTAGGTCTGAATCCGGGCCTCTTCGTTTTCCAACTCCAGCAAGTCCTCATCACTCGGAATGCGCGGGCCGAAAAGCTCCTGCAAATGTCTTATCGCAAGGCCTTTGTCAGTCGTCTGTTGAAGCGCCGCTTGTAACTTCGTGTAAAGATGCTCCGCTCCGGTAACAAACTGTCGACGCTCTTCTTCGCTCCAACCGTCGTCCAGATACTGATCATCAAGGACCGGATTTTCGATCCGCTTCCTAAACAACTCGGGAAGCTGCTCCACAACCAAAAGAAGCGCGAGATCATCTCGGTTTTTTGGTGGCGCGCCTCTGAACGCTTCATACACGTTCACAGCACAAGCCATCAGGGCAAGAGAGGACAGTCGCGATTTGTGCCACGTGTGGTCTCGCCAGCCTTTGAGGTAACGACACACATGGCGTAGTCCTTCTCC
>CAISYL010000186.1 GCA_903889655.1 uncultured Alphaproteobacteria bacterium
CGAAGCGGGCGAGTTCATCCATACGTTCGGCGACGCGCATCTCTACTCGAACCACCTCGATCAGGCGAATTTGCAGCTCTCTCGCGAGCCGAAAGCCCTGCCGACCATGCGCATCAATCCGGACGTGAAGTCGATCTTCGATTTCACCTTCGACGACTTCAAGCTTGAAGGCTACGAGGCGCATCCGCATATCGCCGCGCCGGTCGCGGTTTGAAGCGGCGCATCGCGATCGTGGGGTTGACGCTTCTGATGCTGGCGCTGGCCGCCGCTGCGATGCATGTCATCCTGCTCAATACGCGGCCGCTGACGCAGGAGCGCGTGATCGCGCCCGATCTCAAGCAATGACCCATATCAGCTTCGTCATCGCCATCGCGGAGAACGGCATCATCGGCCGCGACAATGCGATGCCTTGGCGGCTGGCGGGCGACATGGCCTTCTTCAAGCGCACCACGATGGGAAAGCCCATCGTCATGGGGCGCAAGACCTGGGAGTCCTTCCCGAAGCGGCCGTTGCCGGGCCGGCCCAATCTCGTCGTGACGCGCGATGCCGCTTATGCCGCGCCGGGCGCCGAAATCTTCGGCTCGGTCGGCGATGCGATCGATCACGGGATCGAACTGGCGGAGGACATGGGCGCGGAGGAAGTGATGATCGTCGGCGGCGCGGAGATCTACCGGCAGGCGCTCCCGCGCGCGACGCGCATTTATCTCACCGAAGTTCACGCGCAGCCCGAAGGCGACACGAGCTTTCTCTTCGACCGCAAGGGCTGGCGCGAAGTCTCGCGCGAACGCCATGCGGCGGGCGAGAAGGACAGCGCGGATTATTCCTTCGTGGTGCTGGAGCGGCGATAAGCCTTGTTCCCGGCGCGCTCCAGCGCCAGAATGCGCGCCTCATGAAATTCAGACGAGGCTAGGACGATGGACGTGCGCGCGGCGGTGGCTTTCGAGGCGGGAAAGCCGCTCGAAATCGAGACGGTGCAACTCGAAGGACCGAAAGCGGGCGAGGTGCTGGTCGAGATCAAGGCGACGGGCATCTGCCATACCGACGCCTTCACGCTGTCGGGCGAAGATCCCGAAGGCATGTTCCCGGCGATCCTCGGCCATGAAGGCGCGGGCGTCGTCGTCGAAGTCGGCGAGGGCGTCAAATCGCTGAGGCCCGGCGATCATGTGATCCCGCTCTACACGCCCGAATGCCGCGAGTGCAAAAGCTGCACGAGCCACAAGACCAATCTCTGCACCTCGATCCGCGCGACGCAGGGCAAGGGGCTGATGCCGGACGGCACCAGCCGCTTCTCCTGGAAGGGCAAGCCGGTGCTCCATTACATGGGCTGCTCCACCTTCGCGAATTACACGGTGCTGCCGGAAATCGCGCTGGCGAAAATTCGCCCCGACGCGCCCTTCGACAAGGTCTGCTACATCGGTTGCGGCGTGACGACGGGAATCGGCGCGGTCATCTTCACGGCGAAGGTGGAAGCCGGCGCCAATGTCGTCGTCTTCGGCCTTGGGGGCATCGGCCTCAATGTCATTCAGGGGGCGAAGCTCGTCGGCGCCAACATGATCGTCGGCGTCGATCTCAACCCGGCGCGCGAGAAACTCGCCCGCGAATTCGGCATGACGCATTTCGTCAACCCGAAGGACATTCAGGGCGATCTCGTCGCGCATCTCGTCGAACTGACGGGCGGCGGTGCCGACTACAGCTTCGAATGCATCGGCAATGTGAAGACGATGCGCCAGGCGCTCGAATGCTGCCATCGCGGCTGGGGCGTCTCGACGGTGATCGGCGTCGCGGGCGCGGGGCAGGAAATCTCGACGCGGCCGTTCCAGCTCGTCACCGGACGCGTCTGGAAGGGCTCGGCCTTCGGCGGCGCGCGCGGCCGCACCGACGTGCCGAAGATCGTCGACTGGTACATGGACAAGAAGATCAACATCGACGATCTCATCACGCACAAGCTGCCGCTTGAACGGATCAATGAAGGTTTCGACCTGATGCATGAGGGCAAGTCGATCCGCTCCGTCGTGGTCTATTGAGGACCATGCGTGCGCGCGCCTGAGATCAGTCTCGTTCCGCCCAGTGCCGCCCTGCTGGAAAGCTATGCGGCGGCGCTGCGGGCGGGCTGGTCTCCCAATACGATGCGCGATGTGAGTGCCGACGAACTGGCGGCCGTCGAGGATGACCCGGAAGAGTTCCTGCGCGACCTGACCGACGAGACCGGCATGGTCGAGCTGGCCGATGGGAAGCAGATACCGCGGCTGCCGTTCCGGCTCTTCTGGATATGGGATGGCGAATTCTGCGGCTCGATCGGGTTGCGCTACCAGCCGGGCAGCGAAGAGCTGCCGTCGCATGTGCCGGGGCATATCGGTTATACGATCGTGCCCTGGAAGCGGCGGCGGGGGTATGCGACGCGGGCGCTCGCATTGATGTTGCCGGTGGCGCGGGCGGAGGGGCTGCCGCGCGTGCTCGTCAGTTGCGACGCCGACAACGAGGCGTCGAAGAAAGTCATTCTCGCCAATGGCGGCGAACTCATCGGCCTGACGCCGCGCGATCCCGAGACCGGAAAGCCGAAGCTCAGCTACTGGATCAAGACCTGAAGTCACGAGGTATCATGTCCATCGAGATCATTGAATCCCATCGCTGCTTTTCAGGCACGCTCCATATCTGCCGGCATCCGTCGGCCGCGACGGGAACGCAGATGCGCTTCTCGGCCTATGTGCCGGATGGCGACGGGCCATTTCCGGTGCTGACTTTTCTCTCCGGCCTCACCTGCACGGAAGAAAATTTCACGGTGAAGGCCGGCGCCTACAAGAAAGCCTCGGCGCTGAAGCTCGTCATCATCGCGCCGGACACGAGCCCGCGCGGAGAGGGCGTTGCCGACGATCCGGATTACGATCTGGGGCAGGGCGCCGGCTTCTATGTCGACGCGACGCAGGCGCCCTGGGCGCCGCACTTCAAGATGGAAAGCTACATCGCGCAGGATCTGCAGGAAGTCGTCGCGCAGAATTTTCCCGCCGACATGATGCGGCAGGGGATCACCGGACATTCGATGGGCGGTCACGGCGCGTTGACGCTGGCGCTGAAATATCCCTCGCTCTTCCGTTCGGTTTCGGCCTTCGCGCCGATCGTTTCGCCGACGCGCTGCCCCTGGGGACAGAAGGCCTTCACGGCCTATCTGGGACAGGATCGCGGCGCATGGACCGCACATGATGCGACGCTTCTGATAGAGGCGGGCGCCGCCAAGGGTCATTACGAAAAAATTCTCGTCGATCAGGGTGCGGCGGACAAGTTCATCACGGAGCAGTTGAAACCCGAGCTTCTCGAGGAGGCCTGCGCCAAGGCCGGGCAGAAGCTCGTGCTGCGCCGCCAACCCGGCCACGACCATTCCTATTTCTTCATCCAGACTTTCATCGACGACCACGTCGCCTTTCATGCGGCGGCGCTTCTCGGGTCATGAGTTCGCGCATGATGGGTGAAGTGGACGTCGCGATCGTCGGGGCGGGGGCAGCCGGCATCGGCGCCGCGCGTCGTGCGCGCGATTACGGTCTCTCTTTCGTGCTTCTCGAAGCGAAGGATCGCATCGGAGGGCGCTGCCACACAGATACGACATCGCTCGGCGCGACGTGGGATCGTGGCGCGCATTGGCTGCATTCGGCGGCGGTCAATCCGTTGACGCGGGTCGCCGAGGCGCTGGGGCATCCTTACCTGAAACGCGAGAGCTTCACGGATCGATATCTCCATCTCGGAACGCGCCTGGCGACGGACGAGGAAAAGCGCGACTACGAAAAATCGATAGATGCGGCTTTCGACGCCGTCGATGCGCTGGGCGAGGCGGGCCGCGACGTGGCGGTCGTCGAGGCGCTCGATCGCGAGGGACGCTGGTATCGCCTCATCGAGCATGTGCACGAAGCGATCAGCGGCTTTCCGCCGGAGAGAATTTCGGCGGTCGATCTCCATCGCTATTACGACAGCGGCGAGAACTGGCCGCTCTTTCGCGGTTACGGGGCGCTGGTCGAGGCGATGGGCGCACATCTGCCAGTGTCGCTCGAAACGCCGGTGACGGCGATCGACTGGAGCGGGCAGGGCGTTGCGGTCGAAACGCCGAAAGGCACGCTCAAGGCGAAGACTGTCATCGTCACGACCTCGACCAATGTGCTGGCGCGCGGCCTCATCCGCTTCGCGCCCGTCCTGCCGGCGCGATTGCAGGCGGCCCTCGAAGGCGTGCCGACGGGCGCGGCGAACAAGGTGGCGATCAAATTCTCCCGCGACGTGTTCGGGCTGCCCGACACGAGCTACGGCTCGCTGATGGATGAACGCGATCCCGCGCGCCATGCGGTGAGCTTCCAGATCAGGCCCTTCGGCAGCGAACTTGCCATCGCCTATCTCGGCGGTCGCTTTGCGGACGAGATGGAGCGCGAAGGCGAAGCGGCGATGATCGACATGGCGAAATCCGCCATCGCCGACATGTTCGGCTCATCGATCCTCGGCTCCGTCGAGAAGGCAGTGGCGACGGCCTGGGGAGGCGATCCGCATACGCTCGGCGCCTATGCGAGCGCGCTGCCGGGACATGCGGAGGCGAGGCCGGTTCTTTGGGAGCCCATCGGGGAGCGCATCTTTCTCGCCGGCGAGGCAGTGCATGCCTCATGGTTCTCGACGGTGCAGGGTGCATTTCTCTCGGGACGGGACGCTGTCGAGCGCGCCGCACTGGCGATCGGTCATCGCTCCTGAGGCATTGCTCTTCATGGAAGCCATTGCCAGAATGGCGGCCATCGAAAAACGACTAAAAACGAAACAGGGAGGATTTCATGTCTCAGCCAAAGCTGATCGCCGAGGGCTTGCAGTTTCCGGAAGGCCCGATCGCCATGCCGGACGGCAGCATCATTCTCGTCGAGATCAAGCGCGGCACGCTGACCCGCGTGACGCCGGACGGGAAGAACGAAGTGATCGCCGATCTGGGCGGCGGTCCGAACGGCGCGGCCATCGGGCCGGACGGCGCCTGCTACGTCTGCAACGACGGCGGCTTCGAGTGGCACGATTTCGGCGGCCTGACGATCCCCGGCGGCAAGCCCGCGAATTACTCCGGTGGCCGCATCGAACGCGTCGATTTGAAAACGGGCAAGGTCGATGTGCTCTACACCGAATGCAACGGCAATCCGCTGATCGGCCCGAACGATATCGTCTTCGACAAGGAAGGCGGTTTCTGGTTCACCGATCACGGCAAGCATGAGGACCGTATCCAGTATCGCGGCGGTCTCTATTACGCGAAGATCGACGGCTCATCGATCAAGGAAGTCGCCTTCCCGATCCTCAGCGCCAACGGCGTCGGCCTTTCGCCCGACGAGAAGGTCGTCTATGTCGCCGATACCTATTCAGCGCGTCTCTTCGCCTTCGACATCGTTGCGCCGGGCGAAGTGACGCCGCCGACCGGGCCGGGCGGTCCGGGCCGCTATGTCGGCGCCGCGCCGGGACACACCTTCTTCGACTCGCTCGCGGTCGATGCGAAAGGCAATATCTGCGTCGCGACGATCCTCAATGGCGGCATCACGATTTTCGCGCCGGATGGCAAGAACAAGCATGTTCCGATCGACGACATTCTCGTGACGAATATCTGCTTCGGCGGCAAGGACCTGAAGACGGCCTATATCACCGCATCGTCGACCGGCCGCCTGCTGTCGATGGAATGGGAGACGCCGGGTCTTCCGCTCAATTTCCTCAATAAATAGAAACGAGTTCCGCGGCCGGAATTTCCGGCTGCGGCCTCCTTAAGCGGATACGAGTTCCGCAGCCGGAGTTTCCGGCTGCGGCCTCCTTAAGCGGATACGAGTTCCGCAGCCGGAGTTTCCGGCTGC
>CAISYL010000187.1 GCA_903889655.1 uncultured Alphaproteobacteria bacterium
CGGGATCGGGCACGACCGTCATCACATACATCGCGACGACCGTATCGAAAGCTTCGTCGTCAAAACGCAGTTCCGACGCGTCCATTTCATAGAGGCCGGCGATATTCTTCAGCTTGCGCTGCCGGACGCGGCCGCGCGCCTTGCGCAGCATGTCGGGCGACAGGTCGATGCCGGTGATGGTGAGATGCGGTGCGTAGCGCGGCAGCGCCACGCCGGTACCGACACCGACTTCCAGCAGCGAGCCTTCGCGCTGGTTGATGATGTCGATGGCGCGTTTGCGGCCGAAATCGGCGATGGGGCCGAACGACCAATCGTAGACCGGTGCCCAGCGCGCATAGGCCTTCAGAACCGACTGTTCGTCGATGCGGGCAATGCCGTTCAAGTTGTTATCCCCACCTTCTGTTCGCCGCCCCTAATGTGGGGTCGTAACGCCCTGTGCCGCAAGCTCTTTATTCCGCTCGAATAGGGCCAAATTGCGGTCGCCGGCAGTAAAAAGACAAGCGATTCCGCCTCACTGTGCGGCCATGACGCGGGCACCCTGCCCTGCGTGCGGCACAGCTTCCCCGCGCAGCGCCCGGGCGATGAAGCCGCCGCCGAGCACCCGGCTCGGCATGGCCCGATCGTAGAAAACGCAAGCCTGACCCGGCGCAACGCCGTCCTGGCCTTCGTCGAATATGATTTCGGCGTCCGTCGCCGAGGCCTTCAGCGTCGCGGGGACGAGCCCGCCACCGGAGCGCAGCCGGACCAGCAGCTCAAGCCCGTCTCCGGTCATGCTCTCCAACGCGCCATCGCCGAGCCAGTTCACTTCGCGCAGGATCAAGCGCTGTGTTTCGAGCGCCGACTTCGGGCCGACCACGACCTCGCGCCGCGCCGCGTCGAGCTTCACGACGAAGAGCGGCTGCGCTTCCGGTTCGTTCGCGCCAAGACCGAGGCCGCGCCGCTGACCGATCGTGTAATTGATGATGCCCTTGTGGCGGCCGAGCACACGGCCTTCGAGGTCGACGATGTCGCCCTCTTCCGCCGCGTCCGGCTTCAGCCGCTGAACGATGGTCGTGTAGCGCCCCGACGGCACGAAGCAGATATCCTGACTGTCGGGCTTTTGCGCGACCGGCAGCGTCATGCGCTCCGCGAGCGCGCGCGTCTCCGGCTTGGTGAGATCGCCGAGAGGGAAACGCAGGAAGTCGAGCTGCTCGCGCGTCGTCGTGAAGAGGAAATAACTCTGGTCGCGGTCGAGATCGCTCGGGCGATGAAGTTCGCGGCCATTCGGACCCTGACGGCTCGCAATATAATGCCCGGTGGCGAGCACCGCCGCGCCGAGATCGCGCGCCGTATCGAGGAGGTCGCGAAACTTCACGCGTTCGTTGCAGCGGACGCAAGGGATCGGCGTTTCGCCCGCCGCATAGGAAGAGGCGAAGTCGTCCATCACCGAGCGGCGAAAGCGCTCTTCATAGTCGAGCACGTAATGCGGAATGCCGATCATATCGGCGACGCGGCGCGCGTCGTGGATATCCTGACCGGCGCAGCAGGCGCCCTTGCGCTTGACTGCCTCGCCGTGGTCGTAAAGCTGGAGGGTGATACCCACGACGTCGTAGCCCTGCTCCTTCAGAAGCGCGGCCGTGACGGAGGAGTCGACGCCGCCCGACATGGCGACGACCACCCGCGTCTCCTCGGGGCGTCCCGGGAGATCGAGGCTGTTCAGGCCTGTCGCTTCGTCGAAAGGCTCACGCATGATCGTCGTCCACCCGCTGGGGGTTTCGAAAGAGGCCGCATAATAGGAGTGTTGCCGCGAAGGGCAAGCCTGTCGCCCGCGAGCCTCCTGCCCCGGCAAAAACTGCCGGACCGGCAGAAAGGCGCCGGAGACGGCCATTTACCGGATTATTCAACTCATTGATTTCAAATCGTTTTCGGCGCCGATCCCCATGGCCCGCCGCTTGCTTCCAAGGGAACCAAGCAAGAGTTCCAGCAAGCCGAGGCGTTATGGGTCTGCCATCCTCTATCAATCTTCGTGTCGCCCAGGTCGATCCGACATCCCTGATCGCTGCGCCGTCTCGCACGTCGGACAATTCCGACAGTTCGAGCGCCTTCGCGCAGCATCTCGACCAGACGGAAACCCCGGCGGATCGCGCCATCGCGCGCAGGGATGAACAGCGCCAGCGGGACCGCGCGAGCGACAATAGCAGCAGCAAAGACAGCGCGAGCGCGAGTTCGTCGAGCAGCCAGTCCGCGCCGGAGCCCGTCACGAGCAGCAACACGGCCGCGCCGACGGACCCGCAGGCGGACGCTGCAAGCGACGCGTCGACACCCGCTGCGTCATCGACCGATACGGCAGCGACGACGACGCAGCCGGCTTCCGATGCGTCCAAGGCAAGCGATACATCCGGCACCGCCGATCCGACAAAGGCTGCCGCAGACGCCGCTGCTTCCGCCGGCGAGGCCGATGCTGCGGCACTCACCGACCAGCCGGTTGTCGCCGGGCCCGTCAAAGATACGACGAAGGCCCAGGCGAAGCCCGAAGACGACGGCAAGAAAGCCGACACCAGGACTGACGACGCGACGCTGGCGGCGGTTCTCATCGCCCAGCCCGTCGCACAGCAGAAGGTTGCCGTGAAGGCCACAACAGCGGGAACAGCGGTCAAGACCGATGCCATAGCCCCCGCCCCGGCGCCGGTTGCACAGCCCGTCGCGCCGGCCGAAGCCGCACTCGCCGCAGCCGCCGCCGCGCAATCCGCCAAGGGTGACGCGCAGACCGACCAATCAAATACCGGCGCCGACACGGATGGCGACGGCGATCTCGCCGTGAAGCCGACCGTCGAAGGGCTCGGCCATCAGGCCGCCGCCGATATGGCCGACAAGACCTCCAAGGATGGCGCCACGGCCGCGCAGGTGGTTCAGCCTGCTGCTCCGCAAATCGCCGCCATTCCCACCGCGACCAACTTCGCCGCGAAAACCGCCGACTCTGCCGGCGGAACCGCGGCAGTCGAAGGGGTCTCCGCGACGGGCACAAGCGACGGAACGCTGAGTGCGCAGTTGAGCGACCTCCAGAAGACCGACGCCTCGCAGCAGACGAACGCCAACGGCACCACCATCCGCATCGGGACGCTTCCCGGCCAGACGACGCCATCCATCGTTCCCTCGATGGCGATCGCACTCCAGATCGCACGCAACCTGCAGAAGGGCGTCAACCGTTTCGACATTCGTCTCGATCCGGCTGAACTCGGCCGCATCGACGTGCGCATGGAAGTGCAGAAGGACGGCCATGTGGCCGCGCATATGACGGTCGAGCAGGCGTCGACGCTCGATCTTCTGCAGCGCGACTCCCGCTCACTCCAGCAGGCTCTCAACGATGCCGGACTTCAGGCCAATGCCGACAGCCTGAGCTTTTCGCTACGCGACCAGAATGCCGATGCCAATGCGCAAGGCTCGTCCGGCGGCGGCAATGCCAATACGGGTTCGAACGATGTCGCGACCGTCGACGATGTCGTCAAGAGCCCCGTCTACAACATCAATCTCTCCGCCTCTGGCGGCGTCGATATCCGCGTCTGATCCGGAAGGAAACATTCCATGAGCATCGAATCCATAGCAGCCGCCTCCGCCGCTCAGACCGCCGCCACCCAGCAGAGTGCGGCGGATGCCGCCGGCACCGCCTTGTCGGGCAATTACTCGATGTTCCTGACGCTGTTGACGACGCAGCTCCAGCATCAGGACCCGACGAACCCGATGGACTCTTCGCAGTTCACGAGCCAGCTCGTCCAGTATTCGAGCGTCGAACAGCAGATCCAGTCGAACAAGAACCTCGAGACGCTCATCAGCACGGTCGGCAATCAGAACGCGACCTTCGCGGTCAACATGCTCGGCAAGGAAGTGAAGGCGGTCGGCACCGGCGCCTCGCTCAGCAACGGCTCGGCAGCCTGGGGCTACAACCTTGCGAGCGACGCCGCGAACGTCAACATCAACGTCGTCGATGCAAACGGCAATACGGTCTATTCGACCACGGCTTCGAGCCAGTCGGCCGGCGACCAGAGCTTCACCTGGGACGGCAAGGACAGCTCGGGGGCCACACAGCCCGACGGCACGTATTTCATCAATGTGACCGCCAACGATGCGAGCGGCACGGCCGTGACGGCGACGCCGTCCATCACCGGCACGGTGACGGCGGTCGACTTCAGCAATGGCACACCGAAAGTCACGATCAACGGCGCGCAGGTCGATTACAGCTCAATTATCGCCGTTACGAACCCATCCTGAGGCAAACGTCCCGGGATGGAACGGTAAGCCTTTGATTTTCGTCCAATTTTACCGAGCGGCTTAGCCGTTTCTTAAACGGACTTCGCTACGGTCGTGTCAGTAATGAGCACGGAGATTCTGTTCGATGAGCGAGCAGCCAACGCACAAAATCAACTACGTGATCGGGCCGGATGGAAGCCCGCTCACGGTGGCTGATCTGCCGCCGCCGGACACCAAGCGCTGGGTCATCCGGCGCAAGGCCGAGGTGGTCGCCGCCGTTCGCGGTGGGCTGATCAGCCTCGACGACGCCTGCCGGCGCTACACGCTGACGGTCGAGGAATTTCTGAGCTGGCAGCGCTCGATCGAGCGCCACGGCCTGGCCGGACTGCGGGCGACCCGCGTTCAGCAGTACAGGCAGTGAGATAGAGCCGTAACCGCGTACTTGCTGTCCTGATCGCGCCGGCGGAGGTCTCTTCGCCGGCGTTTTCCGTTTTGTTCCGCTTCTCCACCTGTCAGTCGGCAAAAATTGCCGGGCGCGTTAAGCATCTGTTTAGTTTGCGCGGGGTAATTTTTACCTACCGGCACAGGGTCGGACATCCGCTTGGGCTCTTTGGGCAAATTGGGCGCGGATTTCCGGAGGGCAAAGAAATTGCCGCGAACCTGGTGTCTTGCACCGACGTTTGTCCGAGGACTGGACCGGCGTCTCGGGGCGGTGACACTTGAGGTGGGAACGTGGGCGGCTTCTCGAATCTTATGAAATCGCTGGGTCTTGTCCGGCTCGCAACGCTCGGCGTCGTGGCTGTGTCGTTGCTCGGCTTCTTTGCCTATATCGGCCTTCGCATGACGGCGGAGCCGATGGCGCTGCTTTATTCTGACGTCGCGCAGGAAGACGCCGGCAAGATCGGCGCTGCACTCGACGCGATGAATGTCCCTTACGAATTGCGCGGCGACGGCAACACGATCTATGTGCCTGAGGACAAGGTGCTGAAGCTCCGCATGGCGCTCGCATCGAAGGGGCTCCCCTCCGGCGGCACGGTCGGCTACGAAATCTTCGACAATGCCGACGCGCTCGGTACGACGAACTTCCTCCAGAACATCAATCACCTGCGTGCGCTCGAAGGCGAGCTGTCGCGCACCATTCGCGCCATCGACGGCATCGACGGTGTGCGCGTGCATCTGGTCATGCCGGAGCGCGAACTTTTTTCGCGCGACAAGCGCGACCCGTCGGCCTCCATTGTCCTCAAAGTGCGCGGCACGCTTGCCGTGCAGCAGGTCAAGGCGATCCAGCAGCTCGTGGCTTCCGCGGTCGAAGGCCTCACCCCCGGCCATGTCTCGATCATCGACGAACACGGCACGCTGCTCGCAAGCGGCATGGGCGACGACGGACAGTCGATGGTAACGGCGACGGTCGAGGAGCAGCGCGCTTCCTATGAAAGCCGCCTGCGCACCCATGTCGAGGACATTATTCAGCGCGTCGTCGGCCAGGACAAGGCTCGCGTCGAAGTGACCGCGCAGATGGATTACAATCGCGTCACCCAGACATCCGATACCTACGATCCGAACGGTCAGGTTGTCCGCTCGACGCAGACAACCGAGGACACATCCAACAACACCGACGGCAAACAGGCGCAGTCGGTCTCGGTCGGCAACAACCTGCCGAACGCCAATCTCGGCGGCGCCCAGGATCAGGGCACGACTTCGCAGCAGACGTCGAACCGCAACGAGGAAACGGTCAACTACGAGATTTCGCGCACGACCAAGACCGAAACGCTCGAGCCCGGCCGCGTCAAACGCATCTCCGTCGCCGTGCTCGTCGACGGCATCTACGCCAAGGGCGCCGGCGGCAAGATCACCTATGCGCCGCGCTCCGATCAGGAAATCGCGAAAATCGAGGCGCTGGTAAAGTCGGCGATCGGCTTCGACGAGTCGCGCGGCGACCACGTCGAAGTGGTCAATCTCCAATTCGCCGAACCGATCGCGGTCGACGCCGCTCCGGTGGGGGCTGAACCGTTCCTCGGCCTCACCAAGGCCGATTACATGCGCGTCGGCGAATTCGCCGTGCTTTCGATCCTCGCGCTCATCGCCATGTTCTTCGTCATCCGCCCGATGCTCGGCCGCCTCGCCACTGTCGGCCCCGTCCGATCCGCGGGCATGCCGGCAATCGGCACGCATGGGGGCATGGCGAGCGCCGGAGCGCTGCCGGCGCCGGACGGTTCCCTGTCGGGCGACGACATATCGCGGGCGCTGATGGACGGCGCAAGTGAAGAGAACATCGGCGAAGACATGCTGATCGACATCGCCCAGGTCGCGGGCAAGGTCAAACATTCCTCCGTCAGGAAGATCGGCGAACTCGTCACGCATCACCCTGACGAATCCATTTCTATCCTGCGCAGCTGGCTGCACGAAACCGCCTGAGGGACGACACTGTGGCAACCGCACCGAAAAAGACAGACGACAAGGCCATGTCCGGCCCGCAGAAGGCGGCGATCTTCATGCTCGCGCTGGGCGCCGACGATGCCGCCTCGCTCTGGCAGATGTTCGATGACGACGAGATCAGGGAAATGTCCCAGATCATGTCGACGCTCGGCACGGTGCAGGCCGGAACGGTCGAAAAGCTGCTTGTCGAATTCGCCTCGAAGATGTCCGGGACGGGCGCTCTGGTCGGCTCCTATGAATCGACCGAACGCCTGCTCTCGAAGTTCCTCCCCGAAGATCGCGTCAACTCGGTGATGGACGAAATTCGCGGTCCCGCCGGCCGTACCATGTGGGAAAAGCTCGGCAATGTGAACGAGCAGGTGCTCGCGAGCTACCTTAAAAACGAATATCCGCAGACCGTCGCCGTCGTGCTCTCGAAGGTGAAGGCCGAGCATGCGGCCCGCGTCCTCGGACATCTGCCGGAAGATTTCGCGCTCGAAGTCGTCACGCGCATGCTGCGCATGGAAGCGGTACAGAAGGACATCCTCGACAAGGTCGAGCAGACACTGCGCGCCGAATTCATGTCGAACCTGTCGCGCACCAACCGCCGCGACAGCCACGAACTGATGGCGGAAATCTTCAACAACTTCGATCGCCAGACCGAAGGCCGCTTCCTCGCCGCGCTGGAAGAGCGCAGCCGCGACTCGGCCGAGAAGATCAAGGCGCTGATGTTCACCTTCGAGGATCTCGGAAAACTCGATCCGGGCTCCGTGCAGACGCTTCTGCGCGCCGTCGACAAGAACAAGCTCGGCATCGCGCTCAAGGGTTCCTCGGACGCGCTGCGCGATCTCTTCTTTGCCAACATGTCGGAACGCGCCGGCAAGATTCTCCGTGAGGACATGGAGCTCATGGGACCCGTGCGCCTCAAGGACGTGGACGACGCTCAGATGACGATGGTCAACATCGCCAAAGACCTCGCGCAGAAGGGCGAGATCATGATCGCCCAGAACAATGACGAAGACGAACTGATCTACTGAGGCCAGGACCGGCATCTCTCGGACGTAGTGTAAGATGGATATGAAGCAGGCAGTGAAATTCACCTTCGACAGACGCTTCGACGACGGCGCGCCCGTTGCCGCGCCCGTCGTTCAGCCGAAGGCCCGCTTCAGCGCAGAAGATGTCGAGCAGGCGCGCGCCGAAGGCCATGCCGCGGGCTTCGCCGCCGGTCATGCCGAAGCGAGCGCCCGCGCGGATCGGGAGATCGAAACGGTCATGCAGGATTTCGCGACACAGGCGGCGAGCCTTCTGAGCGCGTTGCAGGTCGAAAGTGCCTCGCTCCACGCGGCGGCGACGTCGCTCGCCTTTACCGTCGCTCGCAAGCTTGCGCCGGCTCTCGTCGCCTCGCGCCCCGAGGCCGAGATCGAAGCGGTGCTGCGCGATTGCCTCACACATCTCAACCGCGAGCCCCACATCGTGCTGCGCGTCGCCGACACGCTGGTCGAGCGCCTCAAGGCCACCGTCGACCGCATGGCCCTCGAACGTGGACTCGCCGGACGCATCATCCTGCTCGGCCAAGGCGATGTCGCCGAAGGCGATTGCATCGTCGAATGGGCCGATGGCGGCGTCGTCCGCTCGCGCGCCGATATCGAAAAAGAAATTTCCGAAACCATCGCCCGCTACGCGGAAACCCTCAACGGGCCGCGCGCGGACAACAGTCTCGCCATGTCCGAGACGTTGAAGCAGAAGACTTTCTGAGAGCTAGGAGCTCAAAATGGCTGACCAGGACGACGAAATCGCACTGCCGGATCTCGCAAATGCCGCTCCCCTTGGGGCCGAGACCGACTTCAACGAGGGCGAGGACCCCGAGAAGGTTCGCACCGCACAGGAGCTCGAGGCCGTGTTCGAGGTTCCCGTCAACGTCTCGGCCGTGCTCGGCAAGACGCATATGGAAGTCTCGAACCTGCTGAAGCTCGGCCGGGGGACCATCGTCGAGCTCGACCGCAAGGTCGGCGAAGCCATCGACATCTATGTGAACGACCGACTGGTCGCGCGCGGCGAAGTCGTGGTCGTCGACGACCGCCTCGGCGTCACCATGACCGAAATCGTCAAGGGAAACGTGGGCTGATCGCCCTTCCGCCTAACGCGTCAATGCTTACAAGAATAAAGAAAGAGGAGTGTCGCACATGCGCCTTCTGATCGTCGGAACCCTGAACGGCCAGCTCTCCACCGCCACCAAAATGGCGATGGCGAAAGGCGCCAAGGTCACGCATACCGAAACGACCGACCAGGCGCTGGAAACCCTGCGCGCGGGCCGCGGCGCCGACCTCCTGATGGTCGATGTGGGCTGCGATATCGCCGGCCTCATCCAGCAATTGCAGAACGAACACATCTGCATTCCGGTCGTCGCCTGCGGCATCGATCCCGATGCGCGCGCGGCCGTTGCCGCGATCAAGGCCGGTGCAAAGGAATATATCCCGCTGCCGCCGGATGCCGAACTCATCGCCGCCGTGCTCGCTGCGGTCGCGGATGACGGACACTCGCTGGTCTTCAGGGACCCGAAGATGGCGGACATGATCCGTCTCGCCGATCAGGTCGCCCCTTCGGATGCCAGCATCCTCATCACCGGCGAATCCGGCACCGGCAAGGAGGTCATGGCGCGCTACATCCATCGGAAGTCGCTGCGCCGCGACAAGCCCTTCATCTCGGTCAACTGCGCCGCGATCCCCGAGCACCTCCTCGAATCCGAACTCTTCGGTCACGAGAAAGGCGCCTTCACCGGCGCCGTCGCCCGGCGCATCGGCAAGTTCGAGGAAGCCGATGGCGGCACGCTGTTGCTCGACGAAATCAGCGAGATGGACCTGCGCCTTCAGTCGAAGCTCCTGCGCGCGATCCAGGAGCGCGAGATCGATCGCGTCGGCGGCAAGGCGCCCGTCAAGGTCAATATCCGCATCCTCGCGACATCGAACCGCGAGCTTCAGGTCGAAGCCCGCGCAGGCCGTTTCCGCGAAGACCTTTTCTATCGTCTCAATGTCGTCAACCTGAAGCTCCCGCCGCTGCGCGAGCGTCCGGCCGATATTCTGGCGCTGGCCGATCATTTCGCCGACCGCTATTCGAAGGCGAACGGCATCCCGGCGAAGCCGATCTCGCTCGAAGCGCGTCGCTTTCTGACCCGTCACAACTGGACGGGCAACGTGCGCGAACTCGAGAACACGATGCACCGCGCCATCCTGCTCGCCAGCGGGCCTGAAATCGACGTCGAGGCGATCCGCCTTCCCGACGGCTCGCGCCATGACGAGCCGGCGCCCGCGCTCGGCGTCGCCCAGAAGGCCGCGATTGCAGCCGATGCGGCCACGCGCACCTTTATCGGGCGCACGGTCGCCGAAGTCGAACAGGACCTCATCCTGCAGACGCTCGACCATTGCCTCGGCAACCGCACCCACGCCGCGAACATTCTCGGCATCTCGATCCGGACGCTTCGCAACAAGCTGAAGGAATATAGCGAGGCCGGCATCAACGTGCCGATGCCGGGCGGCGAGCCCCGCGTCAATTTCGGCTGATCTTCAAGAAACGTAATCCGGACCTGTAGGGGCGCATACCGATGAGCGAAGCCAGCGTGGCTAACGAGAAGACCGGCGGACCGCTAAGCAGTTTCGGCTTCCCCGGCCTCTCGATCCAGGGCGTGCTCGGAAATCTTGCCAAGCGCGGCGACCTCGCGCTTGCCATCGGCGTCATGACGATCATCGTCGTGCTGATCCTGCCGATGCCGGCTTTCCTGCTCGACTTCTCGCTCGCCATCTCGATCACGCTTTCCGTGCTCGTGATGATGACGGCGCTCTTCATCCAGAAGCCGCTCGAATTCAGCTCCTTTCCGACCGTTCTGCTCATCGCGACGATGCTGCGTCTCGCGCTCAACCTCGCCTCGACGCGCCTGATCCTCAGCCACGGTCACGACGGCACCGATGCCGCCGGCAAGGTCATCCAGGCCTTCGGTCATTTCGTGATGCAGGGCAATTTCGTCATCGGCGTCATCGTCTTCGCGATCCTCGTGATCGTGAACTTCGTCGTCATCACCAAGGGTTCCGGCCGTATCGCCGAAGTCGCGGCGCGCTTCACCCTCGACGCGATGCCCGGCAAGCAGATGGCGATCGACGCCGATCTCTCAGCCGGCCTCATCGACGAGAAAGTGGCGCGCCAGCGCCGCAGCGATCTCGAAAATGAAAGCTCATTTTTCGGTGCGATGGACGGTGCCTCGAAATTCGTGCGCGGCGACGCGGTCGCGGGCCTCCTCATTACCTTCATCAACGTCGTCGGCGGCATCATCGTCGGCGTCGCGCAGAACGGCCTTTCCTTTTCCGATGCCGCCCAGACCTACACGATCCTCACGGTCGGCGACGGTCTCGTCAGCCAGATCCCGGCGCTGATCGTGTCGACCGCCGCCGGCCTTCTCGTGTCGAAGGCGGGTGTGCAGGGCGCCGCCGATCAGGCGCTCTTCGACCAGCTTTCAGGCTATCCGCAGGCGCTCGGCATGTCGTCGGTGGTCATGGGCATCATGGCCTTCTTGCCCGGCCTGCCGATGATCCCCTTCCTGCTTCTCGCCACCGGCGCGGGCAGCCTCGCCTTCCACGTCACGAAGTCGCGCAAGGATAAAGCCGCCGGCATCGTTCAGGCTGAAGCGGCGGAAAGTCAGGCGGCACCCGTTCCCGACGAACCGATCAGCACGGCGCTGCGGATGGACGAACTCCGTCTCGAAATCGGCTATGCGCTGCTGCCGCTCATCAACGGCAAGGACCACCAGAAGCTCACCGACCAGATCAAGGCGCTACGCCGCCAGATCGCCAGCGATATGGGCTTCGTCATGCCGTCGGTGCGTATTCTTGATAACGTCCAGATCGACTCGAACGCCTATTCGATCCGCGTCAAGGAGGTCGAGGCCGGCCGCGGCGAGGTCTATGTCAACCAGCTCCTCATCATGGATCCGCATGGCGGCCGCATCGAGCTGCCCGGTCTCCACACGACGGAGCCGGCCTTCGGCCTGCCCGCGACATGGATCGACGAAGGTCTGCGCGAGGAAGCCTCCTTCCGCGGCTATACCGTGGTCGATCCGCCGACCGTGCTCACGACGCATCTCACCGAGATCATCAAGGACAACATGGCCGACCTGCTCTCCTATGCAGAGGTCCAGAAGCTCCTCGACGAGCTCGGCAAGGAACACAAGAAGCTCGTCGACGATATCGTGCCGACCCAGATCACGGTCACGGGTATCCAGCGCGTGCTGCAGACGTTGCTCAACGAGCGCATCTCGATCCGCGACCTGCCGACCATCATGGAAGGCATCGCGGAAGCGGTCGGCCACACGCAGAGCCTCAACCTCATCACGGAGCATGTCCGGGCGCGCCTCGCCCGCCAGATATGCGCCTCGCATTCTGACGCCAACAACACGCTGCCGCTCCTCACGCTTTCGCCGCGCTGGGAACAGTCCTTCGCGGAATCGCTGGTCGGCCAGGGCGACGAAAAGCAACTCGCGATGCAGCCGTCGAAGCTGCAGGAGTTCATCGCCTCGGTCCGCGACACCTTCGAAGATGCGGGCCGGGCCGGCGAAGTCCCGGTTCTCTTGACGAGCCCCGGCGTCAGGCCTTATGTGCGGTCGATCATCGAGCGTTTCCGTCCGCAGACCTTCGTCATGTCGCAGAACGAAATCCATCCGCGTGTCCGCCTGCGGACCGTCGGCTCGATCTAGAAAGCAAGGCATAGATCGTGCGGCTCAGAACCTTTATCGCAACGGACATGGCGGAAGCCATGCAGCATGTACGCCGGGAACTCGGCCCCGACGCGATCATCGTTTCGAGCTTCGTCAACGATGCCGGCGACATGGAAGTGACTGCGGCGATCGAAGGCCGCGCGCAATCGTCCGCTCCAGAGCGTCCGGCAAGCCTGCCCGACATCGAAGCCTCGCTCGAACAGATGCTGCGCGACCGTCTGCGCGCACAATCCTCGCCGCGGCACCGCGAATACGCTGCCGAGGCACAACCCGCCGCGCCCGTTCACTCTGGCATGGCCTTCGACGAAACGTTGATCGCGTCGGCGCTCGATGCGCAGGCCGTTCCCGCGAGCCTGCGCGACGCGCTGGTCGCGGCCGCTTCCGCGCTCGGCCATGACGATGCGCTTGCCGCGCTGGCTCATGCCTTCGAGGTCCGTTTCACCTTCGAGCCGGTTCCGCTTCATCCGCAATCGCCCGTCATGCTGGTCGGCCTGCCCGGTTCCGGCAAGACGGTCACCATGGCGAAGCTCGCCGCCAATGCGCTTATCGGCGGCGGCGCCGTCGACCTCATCACCACAGACGTCGCGCGCGCCGGCGCCGCCGTGCAGTCGGAGGCCTATGGCAAACTTCTCGATACCTCCGTCCGGCCCGCCGCCAATCTTGACGAGCTGTCGCTGCTGCTCGATGGACGCGCGGAAACCAGAAACGCCAAAACCTGCTTCATCGACACCACCAGCATCAATCCTTTCGACCGTTCCGAATTCGCGGCGCTGAAGCGCCTCACCGGAGGCGCACGGCTCGCCGCCAATGTCGAGCCCCTGCTCGTTCTTTCCGCCGCCGGCGATGCGCTGGTCCTCTCGGAAGCGGCGGCCGAATTCGCCCAGCTTGGCGTCCGTCGTCTCATCGCGACCCAGCTCGACATTGCCCGCCGCCTTGGCGCCATCCTCACGGCCGCCGATCGCAACGGTCTCGCCCTTGCGCAGTTGAGCGTCACGCCCTATCTCGCGCGCGGCCTTGCATCCATGAACCCGCTGGTCTGCGCGCGCCTTATTCTCGGCACACATGAAAAGCATGCCGAACCACAAACTGCCGCCGTGTAACAGCCGCCAGGACAAATCCATGACCAGCCCGCGCATGATCCAGATCGCCTCCGGCAAGGGCGGAGTCGGCAAGACATGGCTTTCGGTGACGCTCGCCGAGGCACTCGCCGCAATGCACCGCAACGTGCTGCTTTTCGACGGCGACCTCGGGCTCGCCAATGTCGACGTGCAACTCGGTCTGTCGCCGGCTCTCGATCTCGGCTCGGTCATTGCCGGCCGAGCGCAGATCGAGGAAGCGATCACGACCTATGAAATTCCCTCGGTCGCCGGTGCGACGGGCGGCGTCAAATTCGACGTGCTGGCGGGCAAATCCGGCTCCGGCGTGTTGAGCGCATTGACCCGCTCCGAGATCGCGAGCATCGCGCGCGCGTTGACACGCCTTTCCGAGCGCTACGCTCACGTCGTGACGGATCTCGCCGCCGGCCTCGATCAATCGGTGATGACGCTCTGCACGCCGGGGAGCACGACCCTCGTCGTCGTCACCGACGAGCCGACATCGCTCACCGACGCCTATGCCTTCATCAAATTGATGTCGCTGCAGGATGCCCAGGCCGATATCCGCGTGGTCGTCAATTTCGCCAACGACCGCGATCACGCCTGGCGCACCTATTCGGCATTAACCAACGCGTGCAAAACCTTTCTTGGAATTAATCCTCCGCTCGCCGGTTTCATACCGCGCGACGACCTGGTGCGCGACGCGATCCGTCACCAGTCGCCGATCCTGTTTCGTCATCCGCAGGCCAAGGCAAGCGAGGCTGTCCGCAAGCTCGCGCGGGAACTCCTTGTTCCTCTGCCTCAGGCGGCACCTCAGGGCGCGCTGCGCCGCGGCGCGTGAATTTTTTGCGACGCACACGAATTATTGCTGCAATGCGATTGCGATAGACGCCGTCCCAAATTGAGCTAACCTGTGCCCGCCTCGCGCTGAGGCAGTCTGCCGCCGAATGGGGCAGTTTCGTCGGCAAAGGTTTTGGGGGACCAATGCAGCAGCTTACCGAATATCTCAATCAGGCCTGGGCGCTCGCCGCGCAGGGCTTCGACACCGTGAACTCGGTGCAGGGCATCGTCATCGCCGTCATCGCCGCCGGCTTGATGCGGCGCTACAATCAGATCATCGGCTGGACGATCGGCGCGACCGTGGTTCACGAGGCGGTGAATATCGTCCGCCGCGTGCTCGCCCATGATGCAAGCCCGCTGCCGAATTTCGGCGACGTCGAGTATTGGAAGCTCGTCGGCATTCGCTTCGTCGGCTATCTGGTGGCGATCAGCGTCATTTATCTGGTCCGCCGCCTCGTCCTGCGCAACTAACGTCAGTCGCGAAAGTTTTCATATTGAAGGGGTTGCTCGATGGGCAGCCCCTTCACGAACTGGATCGCGTCCTGAAGATCGTCCCGCTTCTTGCCGGAGACCCTGAGCTCGTCGCCCTGAATGGCGACTTGCACCTTCAGACCCGATCCCTTCAGATCCTTGACGATGCGTTTGGCCAGTTCCTTATCGATGCCCTGCCGGATGGCGACCTTCTGACGGACGCTCTGCCCGGCCGCCTTTTCCGGCTCCTTGTAGTCGAGAACGCCCGCATCGACCTTCCGCCGCGTCAGATGCCCCTGCAGGAGCTCGTGCATCTGCTTCAGCTTCAGATCGTCGTCGGCATTGATCGTGATCTCCTGCTCCTTGCGCTCGACCGTGCAATGCGAGCCCTTGAAATCGTAGCGCGTCGCGATCTCGCGGATCACGTTCTGGAGCGCATTGTCGATTTCCTGGAAATCCGTCTTGGAAACGATGTCGAAGGAAGGCATGAGCATTCGCCCTGTCATTGAAGAGGGCGCTCATTCTACTGAAGCTTGCGTGGGTTGGAAGGGAGAAGCGCGGGCTTTTATTGCCGGCGATGGATGCCGAGCGCGATTTCGTCGAGCTCGATCTGCTCGACCCGGATCGCTTCCTTGCGCTGCCGGCGCTTCCGGTTGTCTTCGACGATCTCGTATTTCTTGAGTTCGCGGAAGGCGTCGGCCAATTCCTCCTTGGCGACCTCGAGCTGGCGCTCGATATCCTCGATCGAATTGAGGATGTTCTGGCGGCGACGAATGACGGCCTTGGCAAACATCGGATAGGCGAAATGCGCCACGTCCGATATGCCCGCCTTCTGCTGTTCGGCCAGCACCTGCGCCTCGAGTTCGCGCTCGCGCGTGCGAAATTCCTGCATCATCAGCTCGAGTTCGGCGACCTTGCGGCGCTTCTCGTCGACCTGAAAGCGATGAAGCCGGATGAGCGATTCACGATTGCGCATCAATCAGCCCCCCTCGGTGCCGGCTTCTGCGACAGGATATCGGCGAGCATGGCGTAGCCTGACGCCATGTCGGTCGCTTCGTCTTTTCTCTGCCCAAGGAAAGCATCGAAGGCCGGCTGATAGAAGATCGCTTCGTCGACGAGCGGATCGGAGCCGGGGCGATAGGCGCCGAGGCGGATCAGCTCTTCCATATCGTCGTAGGTCGACATCAGGACGCGCGCCTTGCGGATCAGCGCGTTCTCTTCCTCGCTGTTGCAGCCGGGCATGGTGCGGGAAATCGACTTCAGAATATTGATCGCCGGATAGCGCCCGCGCTCGGCGATCGAGCGCTCCATCACGATGTGACCGTCGAGAATGCCGCGCACCGCATCCGCAATCGGTTCGTTGTGATCGTCGCCGTCGACGAGAACGGTGAAGATGGCCGAGATGCTGCCCTGGCCGACGCCTGGTCCAGCGCGCTCCAGAAGCTTCGGCAGCTCGGCGAAAACGGTCGGCGTGTAACCCTTGCTGGTCGGCGGTTCTCCGGCAGAGAGGCCGATCTCGCGCTGCGACATCGCAAAGCGCGTCACGCTGTCCATCATGCAGAGCACGTCTTTATCGTGGTCGCGGAAGAACTCGGCGATGCTCATGGTGAGATAGGCGGCCTGGCGGCGCATCAGCGCGGCCTCGTCCGAGGTCGCGACGACGACGACCGAGCGCGCAAGGCCTTCCGGTCCGAGATCGTCTTCAAGGAATTCCTGCACTTCGCGGCCGCGTTCGCCGATAAGGCCGATAACCGCAACGTCGCAGGATGTATTGCGGGCAAGCATCGAAAGCAGAACCGATTTGCCGACGCCCGAGCCGGCGAAGATGCCCATGCGCTGGCCACGGCAGCAGGTCAGAAACGTGTTGAGGGCGCGAACGCCGAGATCGACCTTGCCACGCACGCGCTGGCGGTGATGCGCCGGCGGCGGCAGGCTGCGCAGCGGATAGGGTTCGGCGCCTTGCGGCAGCGGGCCCTTGCCGTCGATCGGCTCGCCCATGGCGTTGATGACGCGGCCAAGCCAGGCGCTTGTCGGATAGACATGCGGTTCGGCGGCGCTGACGACGGCCTTGCAGCCAACGCCGATGCCCGAAAGCTGGCCGAAGGGAAGGCAAAGCGCGCGCCCGTCGCGAAATCCGACGACCTCACACTCTATATCGGCACCGCTGCGGCTCGACACGGTCAGCCGGCTGCCGACCCCCATCGCATGGAGCGGCCCGGCGACCTCGACCATCAGCCCCTGAATGCTGACGACCCGCCCGTAATGTCTGACCTCGGCGACTGCGCCGATCTCCGCCAATAAAGCCCGCACGCTCAAGGCTCCCGCATAGTCCGTTATGGGAGATTCGTGGCCCCCTCCCAACATGATTGGGTAATCATGGCGGCAAGACTTTAAGACGGCGTAAACCTTGCCCGCCGGAAACTGCCGGTCCGGCCTACATATCTGCAACCCGGTTCCCGGGTTGATTGGTAAGCTCGGTGGCCAGTGCTTCCAGGCGCCCGATTTACGGAAAAAATTCGTGATGAATGGCTGCCTAACTAAACGTATGAATTTTTCTCAAATTTTTTGACTTCGATTAACCTTTATTAACCAATTGGCGCTATCGTCTTCATTGTGGATTTAACTTTTGGGCCGCAGCGGCGGAAGAAGCACTTTCGCTGCGAAGAGGGGGACCATGCGAGTTCTGCTCATCGAAGACGACAGCGCGACCGCTCAGAGCATTGAGCTGATGCTCAAATCTGACGGATTCAACGTGTATACGACCGACCTCGGGGAAGAAGGTGTCGATCTCGGTAAGCTTTACGATTACGACATCAGCCTCCTCGACCTTAACCTGCCCGACATGAGCGGTTATGAGGTTCTTAAGTCGTTGCGCCTCGGCAAGGTGTCGACGCCGATCCTGATCCTCTCCGGTCTTGCCGGTATCGAGAACAAGGTTCGCGGTCTCGGCTTTGGTGC
>CAISYL010000188.1 GCA_903889655.1 uncultured Alphaproteobacteria bacterium
TCGAATGTTCTCGGCCAATGTATTGCGTGTCGGCTGCATGGTCGTTTCTCCAAACTTTTGACAAAGATCGACGCCACGATCTCCGAGAGCGCATCAATGTCGGGACACAACAATAGACAGCGGATCGGTTTCGGCGGAGCCTCGGAAACTACGCAGATGACCGCGTGCGCACCTCAGCGCTTCTTGTAGAGACCGACACCGATCAGCAGAACGCCCAGAAGCAGAACCCCGCCGCTGACGACGGGCGGAATGGTATGCGACGTGTTTTCAGTCGCCTGAAGCTTGAGATCGCCGACCCGGGCCACATCTTCGGTCTTCTGGGTGGTGAACATCGGGACCGCGAAGCCGAGTATGCCCAGCAGCACGAGAATTGATCCGCTCATTACCGAACGATCCATTTTTTTGTTTCCTTGACGGGATTTCCGCCGTTGTCTTTCCGGATCGGCCGTCACGACAATCATGACGCCGATGCACAACGCATTCGCCTCGCCCGCTTTCGCGGACGAGGCGAGCTTTTCCGTTTAACGCTTGATGCGCGAGATCTTCGTTCCCTCGAGGCTGATGCCGGCCATCAGTCCCTGCTGATCGAAGATGAAGGCATAGGCATCGTCCTTCAGCGTCGATGTCGAGAGATTCTTCGCAACGCCCTCGTCGACGATCACGACCGTCGGGCCAACGCCCACTTCCCATCCTTGCGAACGATGGATGTACTTCACGGCCTTGTTGGTCATCAGGAAGACGGCATACCCATATGACTGGGCACCCGCCTGGAGACCCCAGGAGCCGGTGACGGAGTTATAATAGCCGTCGACCTTGGAGCCCTGCTTCAGCACACCTTCGCCATAAGCCCCGCCGAAAACCAGGCCGGCCTTGACGATGTTCGGGAAGACGAGAATCGCCTTGGCCCGCTTCGACAAGGAAGCCGCGACAGGGTTGGTCCTGTAGAGGTTCTGCAAGGCCTGATCGGCATCCTTGTTGAGATCCTCGGCCGTCGCTGCATTGGCGCGGTCGATCGCACCGACGGTCACGATGGCCGCCACCATGGTCGCCATCGCAAGCGATGTCACCAGGAAAATACTTCGAATGTTGATCATCATTGTTGCGTTCCTTTTTTATCGATTATTTGACAATGACGGTCGTGTCGCCGCCGGACGCACCGGTGTTGCCCTTATTGCCCTGCTTGCCGGCCGCGCCGGTATCGCCTTGCGAGCCTGTCGCACCGGTATCGCCCTGCGTTCCCGTTGCGCCGGTGTCACCCGTGTTGCCGGTATTGCCCTGATTGCCGGTGTCGCCCGTTGCGCCCACGTTGCCGGTATTGCCCTGGTTTCCCTGTTCGCCGCGCGGTCCGGGGGGGCCACTGCAAGCGCTCAGCCCGATCACCAGTGCAAGCAATGCGGATGGAATGAGATATTTCATGATGGTTTCCTGAAAGATGAGGTCGGCGGTGTTTGACCGCTGTCGCCCGATTGGCGACGTCTACGGCTGAAGTTCCCGGACAGTGTCTTGAGCTTCGACGGCATCTGCCGTCTGCGGTCCGGTCTAAAACTCGACTGTCAGAGCAATACCGACCGGAAACCGCCGGAAACAGCCTCGGAAACTACTCAGCAGCCCCATGCGACAGGGTCGAAACATCGCCGGTTTCTGGAAAACCGTGATAGCATTCGCCAACGCTGCCCATTGTGGACAGGCGAATTGAGCACAATTGAAGATGTCCGGAAGCCGACCGCGGCAGGCTAAAGCGGTCCGGTCGCGGCCGAGTGCGCAGGCTTCTTCATCGCACGGCGCGTCTCGCGAACCACGGAACTTTCTGGTTGTCGGCATAGGCGCTTCGGCGGGTGGCCTCGACGCCTGCAGGAAGTTGCTGTCCGCGGTTCCCGGCGATACCGGGATGGCCTTCATTCTGGTTCAGCATCTCGACCCGACCCATCAAAGCATGATGGTCGAGCTTCTGTCGGGACATACGTCGCTGCATGTGCTCGAAGCCGCTGATGGGATGCTCATCGAGCCCGATCATCTCTACGTCATCCCGCCGGGAACCTATCTTTCCGTTGGCGACGGCGCGCTGCGCCTGTCGCAACCGCAGGCGCGCCACGGCGCGCGTATGCCTTTCGACTTCCTGCTGCATTCGCTCGCCCAGGAATATGGTGCGCTTTCCGTAGGCGTGATCCTGTCCGGAACCGGCACCGACGGCAGTCTCGGCATGAAATCCATCAAGGAGAGGCACGGCTTCGCCATTGCGCAGGATCCGGACGAAGCCACTTATGACGGCATGCCGCGTAATGCCATTGCGGCAGGTGCGGTCGACCTCGTTGTCCCGGTCGCGAAAATTCCCGACGCGCTGGCCGAACGCGGTCGCGAAATGTCTCTTTCCAACGCTCGCCTTCTCCCGTTGCAAAAGACCAGCGGGCAGGATCGCTTGCCGAAGATCATCGATCTGCTGCGCACAAAAACGGCCCATGACTTCACGCTTTACAAGAAAGGCACGCTGCAGCGCCGGATCGAGCGACGCATGGCGCTGAGCGGGATCGCCCCCGACGACAAGGCCCGTTACCTCGAAATCCTGAAGAACGACGGGAATGAGCTTGAGCTTCTTGCCAAAGATCTGCTCATCAACGTCACCAGCTTCTTCCGCGATCGGCCGGTGTTCGATTTTCTGGCGGAAAGAACCATTCCCGATCTGATCCGCAACCAGACACCCGATATCCCGATCCGCATCTGGATCGCGGGATGCAGCAGCGGTGAGGAGGCCTATTCCCTCGCGATGCTTTTCCGCGAGCAGATCACCGCGTCGGAAAAGAGCATCAAGCTGCAGATTTTCGCCTCCGACGTCGATCCCGATGCCGTGGCGACGGCGCGTGAAGGTCACTATCCGGAATCGATCGAAGCCGATGTTTCGCCGGGGCGGCTTGCCCGTTTCTTCTCGAAGGAAAACCAGGGCTATCGCGTGTCGCCCGAGTTGCGAGCCGCCGTCGTCTTCACGGTTCAGGACGTTCTGTCCGATCCCCCATTTTCGCGCCTCGACCTCGTCTCGTGCCGGAACCTTCTGATCTATCTGCGGCCTGAAGCGCAGGCGAAGGCGCTCTCGGTCTTCCACTTCGCCTTGCGCGAAGGGGGAACTCTCCTCCTCGGCAATTCCGAGACCATCGGCGATGTCGCCAGCCGCTTTGAGGTGATCTCGAAGCTGGAGCGCCTCTATCGCCGCGTCGGTCGCAGTCGGCCGGAAGATTTCGGATTTTCAATAAACAGCGTGGACAGCACGAGAATTCCGTTGCGGACCGGACAAACCCAGACGCATTCGCGACAGGACACACTTGCTGAGCTCTGCAGACGCGCCGTCATGGAGGCCTATGCGCCGGCCGCCGTCCTCATCAATCGTCAGTACGAGTGCGTCTATTCGCTGGGGCCCACGGATCGCTACATGCAAATGGCACCGGGGCATCCGACACATGACCTTCTGTCGATGGTGCATGAGGGAATACGCACCAAGCTTCGTTCGGCGCTCCAGCAGGCTGAGGAAGAAAATATACGCATAACGGTTCCCAACGGCCGGGCCAGTCACGACCAGCGCGCAGGCTCCTTCAGCATTGCCGTGCAACCGGTCACGAGCGACGGTGAGCGCCTGCTGCTGGTGTGTTTCATCGACGAGCCGGAAAGCAAGCAAACCCGCAATGGCCCGACGACGCCACAGGACGTCACGCGAGCCGCCGAGCTCGAACATGAGCTCGCGGCGACGCGAACCGAACTGCAAGGCGCTATCCGCAATCTCGAAATTTCCGGGGAAGAACAGAAGGCCATCAACGAAGAAGCGTTGTCGATCAACGAGGAATATCAATCGACGAATGAGGAACTGCTGACTTCAAAGGAGGAGCTGCAATCCCTCAACGAAGAGCTGACGGCGCTCAACAGCCAGTTGCAGGAAACGCTCGAGCGGCAGCGCACGACATCGAACGACCTGCAGAACGTCCTCTACAGTACGGATGTGGCGACGCTCTTTCTCGATACCGATCTGAACATCCGCTTCTTCACCCCCGCCACAAAATCGCTTTTCAAGCTCATTCCGGGCGATGTCGGCCGGCCTCTGGCCGATCTGAGTTCTCTCGCGACCGACGACGAACTCCTCACTGATTCACGAACGGTCCTGGAAACGCTCTCGCCGGTGGAGCGCGAAATCGAGGCGCCGGGCGGAATATGGTTCATCCGCAGGATTCTGCCCTACCGGACCCATGAGAACGGCGTGGAAGGTGTTGTCATCACCTTCACCGACATTACCGAGCGCAGGCGCATATCGGATGCTCTGGAAGAAGCCAGGCGTCAGGCCGATCTGGCGAACGCCGCAAAGTCGCGCTTCCTCGCCGCCGCGAGCCACGATCTCCGACAGCCGCTTCAGACGCTTGCCTTGCTGCAGGGCATGCTGGCGATGACCGTCGAAGGCGAGCGCGCGCAGAAGCTTGTCGGCAGGCTCGACGAAACCCTGAGCGCGATATCGGGCATGCTCAATGCGCTGCTCGACATCAACCAGATCGAGGCCGGAACCGTTCACGCCGAGAAGGTCAGTTTTTCCCTCAATGAAATCTTCGACCGATTGCGGGACGAATTCACCTACCACGCGGAGGCCCACGGACTGACCTTTCACGTGGTGCCTTGCAGCCTCTCGATCGAAAGCGATCCGCGCCTTCTCGAGCAGATGATCCGCAACCTTTTGTCGAACGCCTTGAAGTACACCAAGAGCGGCAAGGTGCTGCTCGGCTGCCGACGCCGCAACGGATCGCTCAGCATCGAAATCTGCGACACAGGTGTCGGCATTCCCGAAACGGAACTACTGGCGATCTTCGATGAGTATCACCAGCTCGACAACGCGGCGCGTGAACGGACACGCGGCCTTGGTCTCGGCCTTTCCATCGTGCGGCGACTGGAGAATTTGCTGGACCATCGCGTCAGCGTCCGATCGCAACCGGGAAAGGGCTCCATTTTCTCGATCGAGGTGGCACTTCCGCCAGCCATACCCGTTTCCGGTGCCGAACCGGCCCGGCACGATGCGGAAGAGATTGCCGCAGAGGATGTTCATAGAGCGGGCACAATCCTGATCGTCGAGGATGATCCGGAAGTTCGCGAGCTTCTTGAGCTGCTCCTCAAGGGCGAAGGCCACGGCGTCACGACGACGCCCGATGGTATTGCCGCGCTCGAACTCGTAACGCGGGGCACAACCAGACCCGATCTCCTGCTGACCGACTACAATCTGCCGAATGGCATGAACGGCCTTCAGCTGACGACGAAGTTGCGCGAGAGGCTCCATCGCGAAATTCCCGTCATCGTGCTGACCGGAGATATTTCCGCAAGCACTCTGCGCGACATCGCGCTGCAAAGCTGTATTCAGCTCAACAAGCCGGTGAAGTTGCGCGAGTTGACGCAGGCGATCCAGCGTCTTCTCCCGATACGTCACATTTCGACGCCCGCGCATGCAACACACGCAACCAGCACCCATCCGGGACGGCCGATCATCTTTGTTGTCGACGACGACGCCCATATCCGGGCCGGCATCCGTAGCGCGCTCGAAGACGATGGCCGGGTGGTCGAAGACTATGCGAGCTGCGAAGCCTTCCTTGATGCCTATAGCCCGGGCGGCGAGGCGTGCCTGCTGGTCGATGCCTATCTGCAGGGCATGAACGGCCTCGAATTGCTGAAGCGGTTGAACGAAGCTGGACATCATCTGCCTGCAATCATGATCACCGGCAGCAGCGACGTTCCTATGGTGGTGGAAGCCATGAAGGCCGGCGCTTCGGATTTCATCGAGAAGCCCGTCAGCCATAGCGAACTGATCGCCAGCGTCAACCGAGCTCTCGAGCAATCGCGGGATGCCGGCAAGCTCATCGCATGGCGGCAGAGCGCAGCCGATCATGTTGCAGGGCTCACCTCGCGACAGCGCCAGATCATGGACATGGTTCTTGCCGGCCATCCCAGCAAGAATATCGCGGCCGATCTCGGCATCAGCCAGCGCACAGTCGAAAATCATCGCGCATCGATCATGAAGAAGACGGGGTCAAAGTCGCTTCCGGCCTTGGCGAGGCTCGCGCTCGCAGCAGCCTCGAACGAAGCCGAGGAGCCAGTCTCGCAGCAATGAATCCTGATATCTCCGCATTCGGTTAGGTAGTTTCCGACCCTATCGTGCCGGCCAATCCGATCGCTAATCTGCATCTCATCCAATTTGAGGATTTATGCATGAGCATCGGTACTATCCTTCTGATCATCCTGGTCCTGCTGCTGATCGGCGCTTTTCCGAGTTGGCCGCATAGCGCCAACTGGGGCTACTACCCGAGCGGCGGGCTGGGCCTCGTCCTTCTCATCGTCGTCGTCCTGTTGCTTATGGGCCGCATTTAATCCTCGGCACATCCACAACCACGAGGTCACGGCCATGCGCACGAGAACAACCTTACTGGCCTTCATCCTGCTCGCGTTGCTTGGTGTCACGCCGCTTCTTCAGGCGTGCCACACCGTCGCGGGTGCCGGCCAGGATATTTCCAGCACAGGACGAAGCATCGAAAAGAGCGCGGACAGACACACGCCCTGATCTGCCGGCCGTGAGCAAACTCAAGTATCGCCAAACGGGCGCAATCGGCGCCGGATTCAACAAAGGTAAAGACAATCATGGACAAAGATCGCATCGCCGGATCGGGCAAGCAGATCAAAGGCGCAATCAAGGAAGCCGTTGGCAAGGCGGTCGGTGACGCCAAGCTGCAGGTCGACGGCAAGGCCGACAAGGCCGAAGGCAAAGTTCAGAACATGGTCGGCGCCGTAAAGGATACGCTGAAGCCGTGAGACGGCTGAACTTTTGCCGCCTCTTGTGCGTTCGACAAAAGAACGGGCCCGCAGCTTCAGCTGCAGGGCCCGTTCTCGTATCGAGGTCATGCCAGATCGACAGGAAAGAAGAGCCGCCGGCCCGGGGGTCCGGGGGAAGAAGCCGGCGGCTCAAAGCCGACGGATAAGAGTCCATCGCCAATTCAGAGGAAAAGGATTTGGCGTGCCGGCGCGCGATGCCTGCCTTCGAGCCTTTCGGCCATATCGAAGTGTCGAGCGGCCAGTTCCGTGAATTGTTGACGGAGACGAAAGTCCACCGCCATCACGGCCCGATCGGAATATGCGGTCGCTTTATCGCGCCACTCCGACATCCGCCATTCGGCTGGCTGCCGTAGAATCTGAGCCATTCCAGCCTCCCTCGTTCATCATGAGAATGGGCTTTCGGGCTCGGCGGCGATAGAATCGGAAACTACTCATCGACAGCTGCGAACGGCTCATTTCCTACGACGAAACAAGCACCTCCACCGTCATCTCCTGAAAGGCATTCACCGCTCCGACGAAGCTGCCAGCCACCGGGATGACCTGATGGATGTCGCGCGCGACGGAAACCGGAATCAGATTGGCCCCACCAACGCTGCGGCTCGTCGGGTCAAAGGTGATCCATCCGGCACCAGGCAGGTAGATTTCCGCCCATGCATGGGTCGAGCCGGCACTCCGCGCGCCGAAAATATCCTGGGACGGATTGTAGAGATATCCCGACACGAGCCTCGCCCCGAAGCCAAGACAGCGTGCGGCCTCGACAAAGAGCACCGCGAAGTCGCGGCACGAACCCCAACCGCGATCGAGCGTTTCGATCGGCGACTGGGTACCCTCGTCTTCCCGGCTCTGGTAGGAAATCGCGGTGGAGACGCCGGTGCACAAATCCCTGAGCAGCGAAAGGGTGTCCGTCGTGTCGCCGCGCACGAAAGCTCGCGCCCAGTTCGTCAGGCGGCCAACAGGATCCTGATATTGCCGAGCCGCCAAAGGCCCGAGGTCGGCCCATTCGTCGTCGGAATAGCGGAAGGGATACCCGATGGCGGAGGCCGCAATATCGAAGACGGGCCATGCTGCTGCATCGAGTTCCAGTTCGGCAACGCTGTCGACAACAAGGTGGTCCGTCATCGTTTGAAAGCTGGCCGTGGCGACCGCGTTACCTGCGACGTCATGCGCCCAGGTCACCGTTGCCGGCGGCGTGACCTCGACCTCGATCGAGTGTAGCCGGAGATCGCGGCTCTCGCGCGGACGAAGCATCAACCGATGCGGCCCGAGGCTCACCGGCTGAAGGTAGCGATAGCTTGTCCGATGATGAATCCTGAGTCTGACCAATAGAGTCTCCAGGTACAGGTAACCGCTTGCGCAGAGCTGCGGCACCGAGGGGATTTGCGAAAGATGGAAGACGGGGTTGCCTCACCCGCCGAACGCGCCACAGGGCGCCAACCCTTATATGGGGACGAGCGACAGATTTGGACGAAGAAAAGCGGGCAGAAAAAAGCCCGGCGCTTCGGTGCGCCGGGCTTCGAGGCGACTGAATTAGCTCAGTCGCTCACTTGTGCCAGCCGTGATCGTGATCGCGGTTGTGATTCCAGTTGTGATAGTCGTGCCCCATCTTCGCCTGATAAGCGCGGCCTTCACGCGCGTTGCGCCAGCGATGCCAATGATGACCGTGATCCCAGTAGCCATCCTGATAGGCGAAGGCGACGTTGCCGAGATTGACGGAGAGGCCGACATTGCCGGCATTCGCCGTACCTGCCGCTGCGAATGTCGCACCGACCAACCCAAGGGCGACGACCGCGCCTTTCAAAACCTTATACATGCTCTATTCCTTCATTAATCCGCCTGCCGCGGAGTGCGGCACTTCGGCTTTAGGTAAAGTCTGCTTCGAATGAAACTCGTGAATGTCGAGGCTCGGCGTTCATGCAGGATGCACACAGGCGGGGCCGACTGCGATCGTTGCGGACCTGTCTGCTTTGCGACGAATGGCAGCCTTGGCGAAATTCAGAATTCCCGCGACACCGGCCAAAAGGGCTGCGCCCGATACCGCGCCAAGGACGAGCGCCAGAGAGATGACGCCAATCAACGGCAAGGACAGGAGGTTGGCGAGCGCACAAATCCATAACGCATATGCCGCGCCGAGAGCGGCTCCCAGCAGCGCACCTTGCGAACAGTTCCAATCACCTGACATATCGTCGTTCCCCTGCCGTCGACGCGCATCCACCGCCGAAGACATTCCTCAGCGGATAGTTGTTCTGTATGCAAATATTATTTCCGCCGGATTTTCGTAGTCGCAGGGCTTCGATTTCGCGGAAGTCCTGGACGTCTCCATCCGACCGTTAAGACGATAGGCCTCATCGACGCGGAGCACATAGGGTCGGAATCTACGCATATGGTCATCAGATCATTCCTTGCCGCAAATAATCGCACTCCCACCGACTCTCCTTGCATTCCGGGTGGTGCGGGGCCATATGGATGAAGTCGATAGACGGCCGACCAATTTGGCCTTGCGCGGCAAAGTGACCGCGCCAAGCCGACAATCTTTCATGAACTTCGATTTCGGCGACCTGCGTGCCTTCGCGGCCCGCGCGGGACTCATCGCCTGCCCGATCGAACGCGGCACTGTCACACCGGCCACGGACGTACTGGCGGTTTGATGAAGTCCCGACTTTCTAAAGACCGACACACAACGCATTCGTCGAGGATTCTCCGCATTCGATCGGCGATCTCTCAACCCAGAACTGGATACTCCATGGCCGACCGCGTGACCGAGACGACGATCACCTTCAAGCATCCGTTCACTCTCGTCTCGGTCGGCGATCCGCAGCCAGCGGGCACCTACCGTGTAATGACGGACGAGGAGGAAGTCCTCGGCCTTTCCTTCCTCGCCTTTCGTCGCGTTGCGACGATGCTGCATATGCCGGCCATTTCGGTCTCAAGCGGAACCAGTCAGGTCGTCCGGATCGATCCGGACGAACTCGCGGCTGCCCTGGAGGCTGACGCTCGGGCCTGACCTCTCACACGGCATCGGAGATCGATCATGCGATATCTCGGCGAATTTTCGGGCGCGGGCACGTTGAAATGCGACGGAGAGGAGATTGTTCGGGCCACATACGAACTCGAACTCTTTCACGACGAGCGGACGGGGCTGTCGAGCAGCGGCGAGATCAGGCTGTCGTCAGCGGTGTTGGAGGTTCTGTTCGGTCGCCAGAATATCCAGCTCCTTACGGACGACGGGCGTCTCCTCGACATCAGGTTTTCAGGAAAGACGCTGCTATCGGCGAGCGAGGTCGCTCACGTCGATGTCACAGGAGAGCTGCCCACCGTGCCGCATCGCCATTGACACGGTGGGACGACCATCACACCCGACTCGTTTGACAAAAAGACCCAGTGCCTCAACCAGGAGTTTTACATGACGATCGAACATGCCCGCATGGACATTGTGCATAAGCCCTGGGGAAGCACCGAACTCCGGCCCTGGAGCGAGAACAGCAATGACGGCATGGCGATCGGCGAGATCTGGTTTCAGCGTCCTCATACCGACGCGGCCGATCCCGGATTGCTCCTCAAACTGCTCTTCACCAAGGAGCCATTGTCCATTCAGGTTCATCCCGACGATGCCTTCGCACGCTCGATCGGGCTCGATCACGGCAAGACCGAAGCCTGGTATATTCTTTCCGCCGCTGACGACGCACGGATCGCCCTCGGGCTCAAACGGCGCCTTTCATCGGCTGAGCTCAGAAGCGCGATCGATGACGGCTCGATTGCTGAATTGGTGCACTGGCGCCCGGTATCGAAGGACGACGTCGTTCTGATACCGGCTGGCACCATTCACGCTCTTGGCGCGGGCCTCGTCGTTGCGGAAATCCAGCAGAGAAGCGACACGACGTTCCGACTTTTCGATTACGGCCGGCATCGGGAGATCCATGTCGACAATGCGGTGGCCGCGGCCAACGCCGGACCGGCTCGGGGCCAATCCGCCCCGCGGCGCATGACGGATGCGAGAACGCTTCTCGTGGCGGATCCACATTTCATTCTCGAACGCATCGACCTCGCGCCGCGATCGGCCTGGGAACTCCGTGCGGATCGCGAAACATGGCTGCTCGTCCTCGATGGCCATGCAAGGATCGGATTGATGAACGCCTTCGTCGGCGAAGCGATTTTTCTGGACTCCGAGCGTACGCATATCAAGGCGGGCTCGCTCGGTCTGCGGGGCCTGCTGGCCTATTCCGCCGCCGCGCCCTGCGCGGGGCTTCTGCACAATCTCGACGGTCTGAATGCGTGTGAGCCCTCAAGCCGGCTTCCCCAGCAGCCCGTCGTCCATCAGGCGGTCGGCGGCGGCGCGCCCCTCTCACTGGAGCTGCGCACATGACCGGACTCAACCGCGTTGCCTTCATCGGCAACTCGCTTCCCCGCAGGTGCGGGATTGCAACCTTCACGACCGATATCCAGCAGGCCGTGGCGGCAGCGCGCGACGACCTGGAAACCTCGATCGTCGCAATGACGGACCGCGGCCAGTCCTACGATTATCCGTCTGCGGTCCGCGTCGAGATCAAGGACGAAAAAATCGAGGATTACGTGCACGCTGCCGACGTTCTGAATGCTGCTCAGATCGACGTCGTCTCTCTTCAGCACGAATACGGGATTTTCGGCGGCGAGGCCGGCGGCCATATCCTGGCGCTGCTCTCACGCCTGACCATGCCGGTCGTTACGACTCTCCATACGGTCCTCTCGGAGCCAACTCCCATACAGCGGGCCGTAATGAACCGCATCATCGCCTCATCGTCGAAACTCGTCGTCATGGCCGACAAGGGCCGCGAACTGCTGACGAGCGTCTATCAGGTACCTTCAGACAAGATCGAGATCGTCGCACACGGAATTCCTGACTTCGCCTTCGTCGAACCCGACAAGGCGAAGGCGAAGTTTGGCTTCAGCAATCGCACCGTTCTGCTGACATTCGGTCTCCTCTCCCCGAACAAGGGCATCGAAGTCATGATCGATGCCATGCCCTCAATTCTGAAAAGCCGGCCCGATACCGTCTATGTCGTCCTCGGTGCGACACATCCCAATCTCGTTCGCGATCAGGGCGAAGCCTATCGTGAGAGCCTTCTGAAACGTGTGCGGGACCTCGGGATTGAAGATCATGTCACTTTTCTCGATCAGTTTGTCGATCAGGCGACGCTGCTTGAATTCATCTCGATGTGCGATGTCTATGTCTCCCCCTATCTCACAGAAGCCCAGATGACGTCCGGTACACTCGCTTACAGCTTCGGTCTCGGGAAGCCCGTCGTTTCCACGCCATACTGGCATGCGCAGGAACTGCTCGCCGACGGTCGCGGCATTCTGGTTCCTTTCGGCGATGCCGGCGCGATAGGCAAGGAGATTGCCTCTCTCCTGACGGATAACGTGCGTCGACAGGCCATGCGCAAACGCGCCTATGTCAGCAGCCGCTCAATGACATGGGAGCGTGCCGCCGAGCGCTACCTCGCCATCTTCGAAAACGTCGTCAAGGAGTATTGCCCGAAGGCGGTCGTGCATCTCGATACACGCGGCACGGCCATCGCCGACGGCGGACCGCCCGAGATGCGTCTCGATCATTTTCTGACGATGTGCGACGACACGGGTCTTTTCCAGCATGCCGTCCACTCGGTGGCCGATCGCTCGCATGGCTACTGCGTCGACGACAATGCTCGCGCCCTGATGCTCGCCTGCGCCTTGAATACCCCCGACGAATGGTGCTTGCCGGAGGCACTGACGAGCCGGTTCGCCGCTTTCGTGCAACACGCATGGAATCCGGATGCGAAGCGGTTCCGCAACTTCATGGGCTTCGATCGGCGCTGGCTTGAGGATACCGGTTCGGAAGACAGCCATGGCCGAACGCTGTGGGCACTCGGTACATGCGCCCGCGACGACCCCAGCGCTGTACGGCGACAATGGGCGTCTACCCTGTTTCTGGAGGCATTACCGGCGGTGGAGGCATTTCGCTCGCCACGTGCATGGGCATTCGCGCTTCTCGGCCTCAATGCCTATTGCCCGGCCGTAGGGCCCGACTCCCGTTGCGAGACCATCCGCCGCCTGCTCGCCGACAGGCTCGTGTCGATGCTGTTGTCCGTCGAGACGATGGATTGGGTCTGGTTCGAGGACGGCCTTGCCTATGACAATGCGCGTCTGCCGCAGGCGCTGATTTTGACCGGCATGTCTACCGGGTTGCCCTCCTACACCGACGCGGGATTGCGGTCGTTACGCTGGCTGATGGCGATGCAGACGACGCCCGCGGGCCACTTCGGGCCTGTCGGAACCGAAGGCTTTGGCGACAAACGCAAGGCGCCCCGGGCTTTCGATCAGCAGCCCCTTGAGGCGACGGCAACGATCTCCGCCTGCCTGGCCGCGTGGCGCGCCGACGGCAACGCCGAATGGAAGGCCGATGCGGAGCGCGCGTTTGGCTGGTTTCTGGGCGAGAACGACCTGTCGGCTTCTTTGGTCGATCTGGAGACAGGCAGTTGCCGCGACGGCCTCCACAAAGATCGCCCAAATGAGAATAGGGGCGGCGAGTCGGTTGTGTCGTACCTTCTCAGCCTCGCGGAGATTCGTCAGCTTGCTCGCATGAACGGAGAAAAAGCGGACCCCGTTCCGCTCAACGCCCTGCGCGCCTGATACTCCGGCACTCAAACGAATCCGAGGATATCTTGCCCCAAGCCACCTTCCTGAACCGGCAGGCTCTTTATCTGCGCCCCGATCCGGCGAGGGTCGTCGTTCGCCCTTTCAAGCCGGCAACCGAGCCAAGGGACCTCAATTCGACCGACAAGACGCGCGCGAACCATATCGTCGATCGGGTTCTGGGGCTGGACGCGGAAACCACGGCCGGACTGCTTGCCGACGTGCTCGAAAACTTTCAGGGCCGCCATCGTAATCTGCTGGAGACATTCGAGGCGCGCGCGGACGAGATGGAGGAGGCTTTCGCTACTCACATCGACTTCACACGCGTGCAGCGCCAGCTTATCGGTGCCTATTTTCTGCACGAATATTCCTTCGAAGCGGCCGCGCTCTTCAATCCGAGCATCGTCTCCCATCCCGACCAGGCCGGTGCGCCGGAAGGCGGGCGTCGTTTCATTCTCAGTCTTCGCGCCGTGGGGGAAGGTCATATATCGTCGCTCACCTTCCGCTCGGGCGCGATCGCTGCCGATGGCAGCGTGAGCGTCGATCCGACGGTGCGCCTTGCCTCGATCCCGAGGATCCGAAGTCGCATATCCGGGCCGGATGGCGACGATGTGGAGGTTTTCTTCCGACCGGACGATCATATCAGCGAGCGTGTTATCTTTCCGCTCACAGAGTCCCAGTCGAACGGCATCGAGGATGCGCGCTTCGTCGAGTTCGACGACGATGGTCGAAAGGCCTTTTACGCGACCTACACCGCCTATAACGGTCGGGCGATACGTTCCGAGCTGATCGAAACCAGCGACTTCGTCTCGTTCCGGATGACGCCGCTCAAGGGCTCGGCCGCGCGCAACAAAGGCATGGCGCTCTTCCCGCGCAGGATCGACGGTAAATACGCGATGATCGCGCGACAGGACAATGAGAACCTCTATCTGCTCTATTCCGACGATCTCACCACATGGGATGGCGGCGTTCCGATCCTGAAGCCGCAATTCCCGTGGGAATTCGTCCAGATCGGCAATTGCGGCTCGCCCATCGAGCTCGACGAAGGCTGGCTGCTGCTGACCCACGGCGTGGGACCCGTCCGGAAATATTCGATTGGCGCAGCGCTCCTCGACAAGAAAGATCCATCGAGGGTTCTGGCGCGCTCCCGCGAGCCGCTTGTGCATCCGGAACCGTCCGAACGCGAAGGCTATGTGCCGAACGTCGTCTATACGTGCGGCGCGATGCGCCACAAGGACCAGATCATTCTGCCCTATGCGGTCTCCGACACTTTCTCCAACTTCGCCACGATCAGGATAGCTGCTCTGCTGAGGACGATGGAGGGATAACCCATCTGGCCGGTCACTTTTTAATTTCGTGCCACCACAAGACGCGGGATGAGGCCCGCAATCTGCTTATTCGCCCCGACGCGTCCCCGCGGCGTCGCGTAGATCGCTGACGCTTTGCGGAAAAGAGCGGTCCACCGAAACAAGCTGGTTTCGGTCGTCCGTGCGTGTGCCATCTTGTTGCAGCAGGTCGAGCCACATATCGAAGCACTTTTCGCCGCGCAGTCGCGCCGCCGTGCCGAATGAAGCGGTATCGCCCCTCAGACCCTCGACCGAAATCGCAGGTTGCGTGCCGATCTCGGCCGCATGCCCGATAAGCCAGTAGTCGATTTTCTCCGCGAGCATCTCCGCATGAAACTGAAGGGCGAGCGCGGTCGCGCCGTAGCTGAAGGCCTGGTTCTGATACTGATCATTTGAAGCGAGGTGCGTGGCACCTTCCGGCAGATCGAACGTATCTCCATGCCAATGGAGCACGGGGCCATCGGCAAGGGACGCCAGAACGCCGCCCCGGCCGGCGTCGGAGAGAGAGATCGCTCCCCAGCCAATTTCCTTGACCGGCCCTGCATAGACCCGGGCGCCAAGCGCCCGCGCCATCAATTGGGCACCGAGACAGATACCGAGGACGGGTTGATGCCGCGACATCCGCCGCTCGATCAGCCGAAGTTCATCGGTGAGAAACGGATAGAGATGCTCTTCATACACGCCGACCGGGCCGCCGAGAATAATCAGCAGGTCCGGTCGGAGCGTATCGATATCTCCGACATCTCCGCTCGCCGCCTCGACGTATCGAACATGGTAGCCCGCCCGTCGAAGAAGGGGCTCGATCAGACCGAGATCTTCGAAATGGACGTGACGCAAGGCAACGGCGGTTCTCATCATTGACTTTCAGGCAAAGTAGCTATCGTCGAGCAGCATATCCTCGAAGAAGGCGCCATAGGGTTCTTCCGGATGCCGGATATGGATTTCCAGCACCCAAAGCAACGGAGACGGTCGGAAGCCGACATCTGCAAGCGGCCCATCATAGATCGCGGAATGCGGAAAATCAGACAGCCGGTGACCCGACAGATCCATGTTGAGTTCCCAACCCATCTTGCGCGCACCGTCGACCGCGAAATCGTAGAGATCCTTGCCGCTGGAACCGTCGGAAA